>JABDJG010000035.1 GCA_013002595.1 Hyphomicrobiales bacterium
GTGGTCGCTGCGAATGCAGCAAATCCTGGCTTACGAAACCGACCTTCTGGAGTACGGCGACATCTTCAACGGGTCCAGCGAGATAACCGCCAAGGTCGAACAGCTCAAGGCCGAAGCTCGTGCCGAGCTTGCCCGCATCGGTGATTTGGGCGGGGCCATCGCTGCTGTGGAAACAGGCTACATGAAGCAGGCACTGGTCGCCTCCAACACCGCCCGCATCCAGCAGATCGAAAACGGCGAACAATCCATCATCGGCGTCAATGCCTATCGCGAAAGCGAGCCATCGCCATTGTCCGAAACCGGCTCGGATGCCATTCTCACCGTCTCCGACAACATCGAATACGAGCAGATCGAACAACTCAAACAATGGCGCAAGGACCGCGATAACGCCGCCGCGCAAGCCGCGCTCGAAGAACTGAAATCGGCCGCCGGGCAGGAGCGCAACATCATGGAGCCGTCCATTGCCTGCGCCAGGGCAGGCGTCACCACCGGCGAATGGGGCGGCGCATTGCGTGAAATCTTCGGTGAATACCGCGCACCGACCGGGGTCGACGTCGTCGTTCACCTCAAGACACAAGACGCCGCCGCCGTGCGCGAGGCGGTTGCCGCCCTGTCGGAAAAGCTTGGAACACCTGTGCGGTTCCTGGTCGGCAAGCCGGGTCTTGATGGCCACTCGAACGGTGCCGAACAGATCGCTGTCAGAGCCGGCGATTGCGGCATGCAGGTGCGCTATGACGGCATTCGCCTGACCCCTGCAGAGATCGTTGCAGCTGCGATCGAAGACAACGTGCACGCGATCGGCCTGTCGATTCTGTCAGGATCGCATGTTCCGCTGGTGCGCGATGTCATGAACCGGCTGCGCACCGCCGACCTTTCGCACCTGCCGGTGATCGTCGGCGGCATCATCCCCGAAGAGGACCGGCACGTCCTCAAACAGCTCGGCGTTGCCGCCGTCTATACGCCCAAGGACTTCCACATCAACACGATGATGCAGGACATCGTCAAACTGATCGATGCCCGCTCCGACGATGCCGCGGCCTAGGGTCTGTTGGGCGGGGGAGCGGGCCGGTGCCGATTATAGTTAAGCGCGACGCGCTTTAAAGCGCGTCAGAAACTGAACCTGAAGCCTGCAAGGACCGAGTGGTCTGCTACATCCGGCCCCGAGATGACGATCCCGCGATAACGGTAGCCGACATCGAGCGCGATATTCTGGGTCATGTCAAAACTTGCGCCTGCCATCAGCGCATAGGCAAAGCCATCCTCGTCCTGACCGGGGTCCAGATCGGCCCAGCCATAACCGGCGCCGAGGCCAACATACGGCGTGATCTGGCCACCCATCGGGATATCGAAGTACCCGTTCAGCAAGACGGTCCCCATGCTGAGGTCGCGGCCACCACCGACGTTGAAATCGCCGGCAAAGTCGCCTCTGATGTCGGTCCGCCAATACTGGTTGTAGCGATAACCGGCACCGCCGCCAAAGGTAACGTTGTCATCGTCGGCGCCACCATTCCAATCCAGGAACGACCAGCCAATGTCGGCGCGCAGATACCACGCGCTGTCAACCGGCGAATTGAATTGTTCAGGCAGAAGATCGGCGGCAGACGCTGCTCCCATGGTGCCGAAACCGACAATGCTGGCCAGAAGAATTCTCTTAAATACGTGCACAACAAACCTCCAAAACTCACTCACAAACCCCAAGTCCCTTGGCATCAAGGTCCCTGCTCCGAGGCATTTGATTAGTGAGCCGTTTTGGCTGCTTGCAGGCGGGAATCTGGCAACAATTTGATAACCGGCAACGCGTGCATAATTGCCACACAAGGATGTGCAACCGCAGCACAGGCGGTTAACCGGCGGTTAGGAATTGAGCAACTTGTAACAAATGGGACCGGCACTGACCCAAGCCAGTGCCGGTCTGGCGCGAAACGCGCCAACTACCAACTGCCGGCAAATCCGGCCCGGCCAGCGGCCGAACCGGACTTACCTGCATCTCGAGATCAGGATCGATTTTGTTTTACCCAATCAAAATCGATAAACCTGATCGACTCCAATATGATAGAGGGCGATTCAGGATATTGATTGTTTCATTCAATATCGATCGCGCTCTAGATCAGGCTACCAGGAACCGAAGTTGTACCGGACACCGATCTTGAACTCATGTGCCATCATGTCACTGACAACGAACGGCACCGGGCCGCCGGAGGTCGCGCCGCCCAGATCGGACAGACGATAACCAAAATCCACCTTGGATTGCGAGGTCATGTCATATGAAACGCCCAGATGAACGTTCCAGGCAAAACTGAGCTCTTCGCCGTCAGACGCCGTAGCCGGCACAACGACATCGGTGATCCGATTGAAAGCCGCGCCGGCGCCGCCGCCGATGTACGGCGTCCAGCCACCATAATTCGTGATGTCATAGGTCAGATTGATGAATGCAGTCGAGGTTTGCATATCCGCTTGAACGCCGGATCCCAGATCGTACGGATACCGCGCGCCGACCACGGCTTCTACGCGTAATGTCTTAAGCAGCTGACAGCCAACACCGACCTCGGCAAAACCTGTAGGGTCGACATTGCCACCGCCGCCTATGGAGACGGTCGGAGGCTCATTAATGGCAACGCCGACATCCAGACGCGTATAAAGACACGAGCCCGACGAGGTATCGCCCACTTCGACGCTTGGCGCAGGTGGTGGCAGCACATCGGCGGCCCAGACCGGACCGGCGGCAACGAGCGCGGCCAGACCGACACAATATTTCAGGTAACTACGATTCTTCATCACGCAACTCCAATTCGGGCAACAGCCCCAAACTACCTACGGTGCTCTGCCGGCCGGTCCTTGCGCGGTCCTTGTTGGTAAGTCCAAGCCCGCCCGTCGCCGTCCAGCAACCAATCTCGAAATGCATCATTAACCAAACCGCTTAAGAAGCTATTAAGGCTAACAAACTCTTTCAAAGACGGGTTGTTTTGGGTCTTGGGGGAAGTTGGCGAGCGTAATTAAGAAGCGTTTACGCGGTCGAAAAATGGCGGTTCTTAGAGCGTGCTTATCAGCAGCCTGTTAAGCTGCTTCGCGCTTGAGAATATCGACGAGGCCATCGACCACGGTGTTCACCAGCTGCGGATCATCGCCTTCCGCCATGACCCGGATCAGCGGTTCGGTACCTGACGGTCGGATCACCAGGCGTCCGCTGTCCTTCAACCGGGCTTCGGCATCTTGGATCGCAGACTGCACGGCCGGCAGCTCCAGGGGCTTGCCGGTTGAATACCGGACATTCTTCAGGACCTGCGGCAGCGGTGTGAACACATTGCACACCTGGCTGACCGGCTTGCCGCTTTCAACAACGACGGCCAGCACCTGCAGTGCGGCAATCAGGCCATCGCCGGTCGTGGAAAAATCCGACAGCACGATATGGCCGGATTGTTCACCGCCGACATTGCAATCATGCTCGCGCATATGTTCAACGACATACCTGTCGCCGACCTGCGTGCGGGCAAGGCCGATGCCCTGAGCGGCCAGATGACGTTCAAGCCCGAGATTTGACATCACCGTCGTCACCAGCTGATCACTGCGCAACTGCCCGCGCGCGTGCCAGGACGTTGCAATCAGCGCCATCAGCTGGTCACCGTCGATGGCCCGTCCGTTTTCATCGATGATCGCAACCCGGTCAGCATCGCCATCCAGTGCGATACCGATATCGGCCCGCAGCTCACGTACCTTGTCGGCCAATTTTTCCGGTTCAGTCGATCCGCATTTTTCATTGATGTTGAAACCATCCGGCTCGACCCCGATGGAAATAACTTCGGCGCCAAGCTCCCACAAGGCCGTGGGGGCAACCCGGTACCCGGCACCGTTGGCGCAGTCGATGACGATCCGCATCCCGTCGAGACGCAATTCCTTTGGGAAAGTCCGTTTGGCAAACTCGATGTAACGCGCCTGGGCATCTTCAATACGCGTGGCGCGGCCAAGGCGGTCCGGCTTGGCCAGCAGCTGATCGGCATCGCCGTCAACCAGGCTTTCGATCCGCAGCTCCTGTTCATCGGACAGCTTGTAGCCATCCGGTCCGAACAGCTTGATACCATTGTCGTGATACGGGTTGTGCGAGGCTGAAATCATCACACCGATGTCGGCTCTGAGCGACCTGGTCAGCATGGCCACAGCAGGCGTCGGCAGTGGACCGAACAGGAACACATCCATGCCGACCGACAAAAATCCCGCGGTCAGCGCCTGCTCGATCATATACCCCGACAGACGGGTGTCCTTCCCGATAACAACCCGGTGACGGTGCGATCCGCGGGTATAAAGGCTGCCCGCCGCCATACCGACCTTCAGCACGGTCTCGGCATTCATAGGCCGGCTGTTCGCCTTGCCGCGTATACCGTCGGTGCCGAAATACTTTCTGCTCATTGCCCGCCCGAAGCCCCTACAACTAAATACTCGGCTGCAAGTTATAACATGCCAACCGGTGACAACAGGTTAAAGTGACGCCAGATCAGGATCGAGCACGCTTTGCCAGACGGTCTTGGCTTCGATGGTCTCACGCACATCATGCACCCGCACGATCTGCACACCCTGGCTGAGCATGCCGATCGCTGCGCCTATCGATCCGTTGACCCGCAGGCCCGCCGCTTTCTCGCCCGTCAATGCGCCAATGAACGCCTTGCGCGAGGCGCCAAATACCAGCGGCACGCCAAGGCCGTGAAACAGCGTCGCGCGGTTGAGGATCTCAAGATTGTGCCCAAAGGTCTTGCCAAATCCGATACCAGGATCGGCCAGCAGATGCGCCCGTTTCACACCGTCCGCCTCACTGCGGTCGAGCCAGCCTTCAAGGGCATCGAAGACATCAAGCGCCACATCGTCGTAGGACGGATTTTGCTGCATGGTCTTGGGATCGCCCTGCGCATGCATCAAGATTACCGGCGCACCCAGGCCGCCCGCTGTCTGGCTGCTGCGCGGATCGAAGGTCAAGGCCGATACATCGTTGATGATCGAGGCGCCTGCCGCCAATGCCGCCTCCATGACGTCCGGTTTGCGCGTGTCGATCGAAACCAGACAGCCCTCGCCGGCCAGCGCCGTGATGACCGGCAGCACGCGTTCAAGCTCTGCCTCGGCAGATACCGGATCGGAACCGGGACGTGTCGATTCACCGCCGATATCGAGAATAGCCGCACCGGCTGCCGCAAGCCGGCGCCCCTGTTCGATCGCAACATCTGCATCAAACGCCTGACCGCCATCGGAAAAACTGTCCGGCGTCACATTGATGATGCCCATGATGACGGGCGATGCCATGTCAAGCCCGCCAACCGGTGGCCGGTCGTGCTCGATGAGCTCAAGGCGGCGCAGGATCTCGCTGTCGCTGGATTGGGCAAAGTCGCTGTATGTATGCCAGCTGCGGCTGACCAGAGCTTCATGCCGCAGGCTCATGTCAATCTGCGTGAATGCGATCCGGCCGCCGGCCAGCCGGCCGGCATGGCCTGCCTCGATCGCCTCATCGGCATCGCGGCCCCACAAAAGTCCGGCCGGACGCAAGTACGGATTGCCATCACTCATGGGGAACGTGACTGCGTTGCATTAAAGCGGTTTGCTTTCGACAACTGCCAGGCGGCCTTTGAAACGTCAGGCTTGCGGCTGCGGCTCCATCTCACCGCCACCTTCATCGCCCTTCTTGGGCGCCTTGGTTACGGGCACGGTAGACTTGGCCTTTTGCGATCCTGAATCATCATCATCCGAGCGCTTGGGTGGATTGCCAAGCAGCAGCTCCTTGATCTCATCGCCAGACAGGGTCTCGAATTCCAGCAACCCTTGCGCCAGCGCCTCGAGATCCTTGGACTTCTTCTTCAGGATCTTCTTGGCAGTCTCATAGCCTTCATCCACCAGTCGGCGGATTTCGGCATCGATGATCTGCGCGGTCTCCTCGGAAACGTTCTGCTGACGGGCAACCGAATGGCCCAGGAACACCTCTTCCTGGTTGTCGCCGTACGACACCAGGCCAAGTTCCTTCGAATACCCCCACTGGGTGATCATGGCACGGGCCAGCTTGGTCGCCTGCTGAATATCCGACTGGGCGCCAGAAGTGATGTTGTCGGGGCCAAAGATCAGTTCCTCGGCAACCCGGCCGCCCATCATGATCGCCAGACGCGATGTCATCTGCTTGTACTTCATCGAGTAACGGTCGCCTTCGGGCAACTGCATGACCATGCCCAGCGCACGGCCGCGCGGGATGATCGTCGCCTTGTGCACCGGATCAGATTCCGGCACGTTCATCGCAACGATCGCATGGCCGCCCTCGTGATAGGCGGTATTGCGCTTTTCTTCTTCTGACATCGCCATCGAGCGGCGCTCGGAGCCCATCAGCACCTTGTCCTTGGCTTCCTCGAACTCGGTATGCGTCACCATGCGGCGCGACCGGCGCGCCGCCAGCAGGGCGGCCTCATTGACCAGGTTGGCCAGATCGGCGCCTGAGAAACCGGGCGTACCGCGGGCAATCTCCTTGGCATCCACATCCGGCGCCAGCGGCACATTGCGCATATGAACCTTGAGGATCTTCTCGCGGCCCGAGACATCAGGATTGGGCACAACGATCTGCCGGTCAAACCGGCCGGGACGCAACAGCGCCGGATCGAGAACGTCGGGCCGGTTGGTCGCTGCGATCAGGATGACACCTTCGTTGGCCTCAAACCCGTCCATCTCGACCAGCAGCTGATTGAGCGTTTGCTCGCGCTCGTCATTACCGCCGCCAAGACCGGCACCGCGGTGCCTGCCGACCGCATCGATTTCGTCGATGAAGATGATGCACGGCGCGTTCTTCTTGGCCTGCTCGAACATGTCGCGCACCCGGCTGGCGCCGACGCCGACAAACATTTCAACAAAATCGGAACCTGAAATCGTGAAGAACGGCACATTGGCTTCACCGGCAATGGCGCGCGCAAGCAGCGTCTTACCGGTACCGGGAGGTCCGACAAGCAACGCGCCCTTCGGAATCTTGCCGCCGAGCCGCTGGAACTTGTGCGGGTCCTTCAAGAACTCGACGACCTCCTGCAGATCGTCCTTGGCCTCATCAACGCCGGCAACATCGTCAAACGTCACCCGGCCCTGGCGCTCGGTCAAGAGCTTGGCCTTGGATTTGCCGAAGCCCATGGCCTTGCCGGAGCCGGCCTGCATCTGGCGCATGAAGAATATCCACACCGCGATCATCAGCAGGATCGGGAACCAGGAGAACAGGATGCTGCCCAAAAGGTTGTCGTCGGCCGGCGGCCGCGCCTTGATCTCCACGCCCTTTTCGTTCAGCCGTGGGATCAGTTGCGGGTCTTTGGGCGCGTATGTCTGGAACATCTGCCCATTCGACATGACGCCGGAAATCGCCTCACCGGCAATCACCACGTTGCGCACCTCGCCGCGTTCGACTTTTTCAAGGAACTGCGAGTAGCTCATGTCCGAGGTCTTGGTCCGCTGTCCCGATCCCTGAAACAGGTTAAAAAGCGCGACAAGCAACAGGGCGATAATCACCCAAACGGCAAGATTGCGGAAATTATTCAACAAATCACTCCGGAACTGAATTTACTGATTGGCCGCAACCAGGTTTCTGGCGGCCCAATCCCCGTCCATCATCGGACCACTCTAACATAAGAAACCGATGTGGCCTTGCCAAGATCACCATTGACCTAAACAAAATCTTAGGGCTTGTTGCGGCAAATGCTTAGTGGGTCATGAAACGCACGTCAACTGACAGTCGTGTGTTCATGTTAACGCCGCAAATCCCCAGATGCGGCACGCTGTGCACCTCGCCGCGGTCCAGCAAAACCGGCAATCCGTCGCGCACAAAGGCCGGAATTTGCCGCTTTTCGTGGCCCAGATTGAGCTTTTTCGCCGCCGAAATCGTGCAAAAAGGCGCCAAAGACAGCTCATCACCGGCCTTAACACCGCGCACAATCACCCTGAAACGCCGGTCCCACACGGTCTCAAGGCCCTCACCCGGCCCCTCCAGCGCCACCGGCGCGCGCCCGATACGGCCGGCCTCGCGGCCCAAAATGAGCTGATGCCTGCGCCGCACGATGCGGCAACCTGACACCGTACGCGCCCGGCCCCGGCCATCCGCGATCCAGTCACACACCCGCTCAAGCGCTGCCATGCGCGCCAGGCCATGATCGCCGAACTGCCACACCAGCCGTTGCAACACCCGCACCCGCAACTCTTCCGGTGCGCCCATGAAGGCTGCAAGGTCAATCTCGCCAAACCCGGTCTGATGGCACACGAACGCGTCATCCATGAGCGCCCGCGCGCCAAGGTCAAGCGCCTCGCGCGCCCGTGCCAGACGCCGCGCCGACAGGGCGATGGCCCCTGCCGTCAGCCCGAGCGGTTCCAGTCCGGCCAATGCCTTGCGCATGCGGATGCGCTCAAATTCGTCATCGTCATTGCTCGGATCATCGATCCAGCCGTGCCCTGCAGCGGCCAGCACCGCGCGCAACCGCGCCCTTGTGATGCCAAGCAGCGGACGCACGACCGGCCACGGCGACACGGTTTCAGCCATCATGCCGGCCAGGCCGTCAACGCCGCTGCCGCGGGCCAGCCGCATCAGCACCGTTTCGGCCTGATCGTCAGCGGTATGGCCGGTCACGATCACCTGTGCCCGGTTCGCAAGGCACCAGTCCGACATCAGCTCATAGCGCGCCGTGCGCGCTGCCGCCTGCAGGCCCGATGCCGGCCGGGCGGCCTGCCATTGCAGCGTTTGATGGTCAAGGCCGAGCGCCCGCGCCCACCGGCCGGCGGTGACCGCCTCGCCGGCCGCATCGGCCCGCAATCCGTGATCGACCGTCAGCACGGTAACTTTGGGCGCCCCCGGGCATAGTTTCACCCAGCCCGCCACCAGCACCATAAGCGCAACCGAATCGGACCCGCCCGAGACCGCCAGCGCAACATGATCATAGGCGCTGAGCGGCGCCAGCAGCTGACCGGCCTCAGCCGCGCCGATCGTCATGGGCGCCTTAAGAGCATCCGGCACGCTTGCTTTCCCTGACCGCCAGCTTGGCGGTCTTCTTGGCGCTAGGGTATGACCGGCTCACTTCGGCATAGGCGCCGCAGGCCTGCTTTTTCTGGCCCAGCTTGTTCAGCGACATGCCCAGCTTCAACAGGCTTTCCGGCGCCCGCGCGCCCTTGGGATGGCTGCGGTAACCGGTCAAGAAGCTCTGCGCGGCCTGCTTGTACTGGCCTTGCGCATAGTAGGTCTCACCGAGCCAATAGCGCGCTTTCGATACCGAGGGATGCTTGGGGTTCTTGTTGATGAACGTCTTGAAGCCGGCCTCGGCCTGCCCGAACTGCCGGTTTAGCAGGTTCCTGTAGGACCGCTCGTACAGATCACCCCCGAAACTGCTGGTGCCGCCGCTGCCGGTCGACGGCGTTGGATTGTCAAGAGCGGCACTTTCAACCTGGCCCGGCAGCAGCGAGTTCGCCTCATCCTGCCCGTTGCCCGGCAGCGCGCCGTCATTGCCGATGATCAACTGGCCGAGCACCTGCGATTGCGGCACGTTCTGGAACTGCGTGGTGTCCGACAGCCCGCCCGGCTGGGTTTCGCTGGTCTCGGGCAGCACCGACAGGTCAAGATCGCTGTTGTCGTCAGTATAGGCCTCGAACGTCGATGTGCTGGACGGCGGCTCAAAGGTCGATGTGCTGAACGATGGCAAGGTGTCAGGCTGCGTCACCTCCTGGGTCACCCGGGTTTGCCCCGATGAGCTCGACTTGCGCTGCTCGAGCCGCTTGATGCGGCCCTGCATGTCGCTCATCTGGCTGCGCATCTGGTCGACACTGCCGAGCAGCCGGCGCAGCTGTTCCTCGATCGCCGCCAGGCGATAGCCCTGGTCACCGCCCTGGCTGGCGCCGCCGGCACCGCCGCCCTTCATCGACTTGATCTGATGTTCGATCCGGATGATCCGGTCATACAGTGCATTCCAGTTGTCGCTCTGGGCCTGGGCTGGCGGCCCCGAAACAGAATACCCGGCCACCGCCGCAACGCCGATGCTCATCAAAAACCTGTTGAATTTTGTCATATTGTTCGTCCCGGCCTTTCAGCCTGAGGCACACCCCGGTATTGCCCGTCCAGGCGCCGGTGGCCACATCCCGTTTATAGGCATCAATCGGACTATTTATAGGCGCAAGGCCGTAATCTCAATGCGTCAGGATGAGGACCCATTGATTTCATGCAATTCTGTTTGATCATGAGGGCTCGAATGCTGGTAAACAAGCACAAGATAAGGCTGGTTGCCTTATCGAGCATTGTTTGCCAGCAGGCGGGCCCTCAGGGTCAAACCCTGCGGGCGAGGCAGATTTGCCTGCTGAGTGCGTTAGACAGGCTTGAAAACCGGGCGGTATCCTGCGCCTGTCTGCCTGCTCATCAGGCAAATCTGCCACGCAGAATGGATGAAATCAATGGATCCTGACCCTAGATCGGCGCGAAGTTTAATTGGTATGCTGGTGCAGGCCGGGTTGGAACTGGTATGGGCGGATTAGCAGGGTGTTTGGGTGCACAGTTCACCGCAACAGGTAGGGCCCTTTGCAGCACCGGATGGGCGCGCCCATCCTAGGCGGAGTGCACCGACTTGACCAAAATGAAGCCTGCGGTGAGTGCGACCTACTCCTCTGAGCGGTCCGTGGCGTCGCGATTGCGGTCATAGCGTTTGGTGTGCGGAAACGGCGGCAGCCAGGTTTCGCGGCGCACGGTCCACAGTTCGT
>JABDJG010000053.1 GCA_013002595.1 Hyphomicrobiales bacterium
CGGAAATGCTGTCCGTCATGGCCTCGATGGGCGTTTCGGTTGAAAAGCATCACCACGAGGTGGCCGCCGCCCAGCACGAACTGGGCATGAAGTTCCAGCCGCTGACCTACATGGCCGACCACATGCAGATCTACAAGTACGCCATTCACAACGTGGCGCACGCCTACGGCAAGACGGCAACGTTCATGCCCAAGCCGGTTTACGGCGACAACGGTACCGGCATGCATTGCCACTTCTCGATCTGGGATGACGGCAAGCCGACCTTTGCCGGCAACCAGTATGCCGATCTGTCGGAAAGCTGTTTGTATTTCATCGGCGGCGTCATCAAGCACGCCAAGGCGGTCAATGCGTTCTCGAACGCGTCGACCAACTCCTACAAGCGTCTGGTGCCGGGCTATGAAGCGCCGGTCCTCTTGGCCTATTCTTCGCGCAACCGTTCAGCCTCGTGCCGCATTCCGCATGCGACCAGCCCGAACTCGAAACGCGTTGAAGTGCGCTTCCCGGATCCGACCGCCAACCCGTATCTGTGCTTTTCGGCCATCTTGATGGCCGGCATGGACGGGATCCTCAACAAGATCCACCCGGGCGACCCGATGGACAAGAACCTGTATGACCTGCCGCCAGCAGAGCTCAAGGATATCCCGACCGTGTGCGGTTCTTTGCGTGAAGCAATGGAAAGCCTTGATGCGGACCGTGAGTTCCTGACCAAGGGCGGCGTCTTCACCGACGATCAGATCGATGCCTATATCGAATTGAAGATGGAAGAAGTCATCCGCTTCGAGCACACACCGCATCCGGTCGAATTTGAGATGTACTACTCAGTCTAAAAGAACTCTCCCGGACTGAGGCTTTGAAGCCGGGGCTGCGATGCCCCGGCTATTTTGTCTATGCTTGCGAAGATGCTCCTCGAAACGCCACATCTCAAGCTCCGGCCATTTGGCCCTGGCGATGCAGTGCTCTAAGGGATCTTTCTGTCCAGCCCGCACGGTGCCGTGCGCTGCGGCATAAATTGGCTTGCTCATCTATTGTGTCTGTCGGCTGGCTTCTTACCGGGTCACCCGCACGATGCCATTTGCCGGATCGACTTCGACCTCATCGCCGCTCATGATCAACCGGGTCACGTCACCATCGGCAAAGCGGTCGCACATCGCCATGTTAGCGAGCGCCGCGCCCTGCGCCAGGATCGGGTTGACGGTGTTGAACAGGATGGCCCTTGGCGCCATGCCGCGCGAGGCCATTTCATGCAGCATCCAGGCAGAAGCAACGCCGCCCTTGGCGGTGTTCACGACCAGGATCCTGTCGACATAGCTTTCACCGGCCAGCTTGTGCTGCGGGCGCGAGAAGATGCCTTTTATGCGGTCAAGGTCATAGCGGGCCGAGAAGTTGTCATCGGTGACAAGCGCCGTGCCGGAGACTTTCGGGCCAACGCCAAGATGACATTTGAGCTCGATGAGCGCCATCACACGATCTCCCCGGCGATCGCCGAGCGCACGCAGTCCTGCATGCTGGCAAGGCTGGGCTGGTAGCCGTAACCACCGATGATGTTGACCAGTTTGACCGAATTGGTGAGCAGCCTTTTCCAGCCGTTGGCGATCGCCATCTCGCGGGCATAGCTTTGGTAAAAGCACATGCCCTGGAGCACCAGCCCGCCGGCCTCCTCGATGCGCCGGGTGATACCAAAGCGCGTCGCATCGGCGGCAACGACCGGCGAGGTCACCGCCAGCAACGTGGTTCCTTTATGCACCTTGTGGCCGTCCAGAAGATCGGCCAGTTGCCGCATTTCAACGATCGACAGCTGCGGGGCGGAAAACACCACGACGTCGACCTTTTCACCCTTGCCGCCGTAGTTGCCAAAGAAGTCCGCCAGGTCGCGCCCGGTGACCGGCTCTGCGGCAAGCGTTTTGGGATCACAGACCGCCTCGAGCGTCGGTGCTTCAGGCGTGATGCCGACCAGGTGAAACAGCGGCACCGAGCCGAAGCTCGCCATCGCTGCGCCCATGTGTTTGAGGTCATCCGACGTCGGTTGTGCGGTGATGCCTTCGATCACCGGCACATCCCAGTATGAGCCGGTGCGCTTGCCGACAATGCCGCCAACGGCGCCCCAGTCGGACAGGCTTTGCGGCTGAAACTCGACCCTGTAGCGCCTGGTCGCCCTGCGGTTGCCGGCCAGGTGCAGGCCATAGCGCGGGGTGCGGCCGGTGAGGCCCGCCGCCAGCGCCGACGGGCCGCCCTCAAAGTTCGAGTGGGCGCCGAGTACGCTGTTGCAGTAGATGACGACACCGGTATCGCCGTAAGCCAGGTGCTCGCCGCGCACCGGCGGCATGATGGTCTGATAATTGATGCAGGTGTCGGTCATCAAGATGCCGAGCGCCTCAAAGGCGGTGACGGCGCGGCGCTCCAGTTCGGCCATGGCATCGGTCTGTTTCAAGGTCCGGTAGTGCTTGAAATCGATGCCGCGCGGATCGGTGATCATCGGGATACGCACCCGGCGGTCGGCCTCGCCATGGCGGGCCAGGCCTTCGATCAGCTCGACACCGGCCTCGCCGAGCGATTCGGTATCGGCCATCATGTGCGCCTGCGAGACCTTGACGCAATCTTCAGCATCAAAGAACCGGCCGACCTGCACCATATGCTGCATGGCCCAGCGGCGCGGCTCGCCCATTTCGCCGTTCAGCATGGCGGTTTCTTCGCTCGACAATCGCATCCAGCTTCCCCGTTTTTTGCCGGTCAGTTTTCTGTACTGATTGTGATGACCGGTGTCCACTGTCGCACAATGCTGAATTTATCAGCCGGGATGTCTATTCACCACACAACCGGTAGACCGTCACCGGCTTTTCGCGGCCTTTGAGCTGGAACTCTCCGGCAGCCTCAACCTCGAACCCGTCATCGAGCTCAGCTGCCGTGGCATCGCTGACCAGGATGATGGTCGCCTCGCCCGCATCGAGATCGCCGGCCAGTTTTTCGATCCTGCTGCAGGTGTTCACGGTGTCGCCGATGACGGTGTAGTTCATCCGGCCGACGGCGCCGATATTGCCGACGATCAGCGGGCCGGTGTGGATGGCGATCTTGATCCTTTGATCCGGTTCGACCTCGGCAAAGGCCTTGCGGGCGGCAAGCGCGGCGCGGCAGGCACGCATCGCATGATCGGGTTGTTCTTCCGGCGCGCCCCAGAACGCCATGGCGGCATCGCCGATATATTTGTCGAGCGTTCCGCCCTCGGCCTCGATGCACTGATAGAGCACCTCGAAATGCCGGTTCAGCATTTCGGCGATTTCGGTTGGCGACTTGGTTTCCGACATGGCGGTGAAACCGACAATGTCTGTGAACATCACCGTCAGGTCCTGCTCGCGCGACACGACCGTTGCCTTTTCGCGCTGCCGTACAAGGCGGCGCACCAGCTGGCGCGGCACATAGGTCTGAAACCACTTCAGACCGTCGAGCATCTGGTTGAAAGCGGTGGCCTGGTTGTTGAGTTCGGTGATGCGCGACGGCGGCAGCGGCTCGATCTGGTCCAGGTCGAGCGCACCGATCTTTACCGCCGCCTCGGCCGTGCTGCGTACCGGTGCAGCGATACGGCGGGCCAGCACAATTGCTGCCACGATCGCGAGCACGAGCAGGATCAGTCCACCGATGATCGAGCGGCCGAGCCGGCTGAGCTGGGCGTCCCAGTTGCTGCGCGGTGAATAAAGACCCAGCGTCCAGGGCACCGGCCCGAATTCGGCGAACCGGCGCGACAGCACAACGTAGCCCAGATCACCGATTTCAAAGTCATGGACGGTGAACGATTTATCCGGAGGCGAATAGCCTTGCGGCCTGGTCACGAATCTGTCGATGACCGGATCGCCAAGAGCCGCGATTTTGTGCATTGGATTATGTTCGCCCAGGCCGGATGTCGGTAACAAGGGCAGATTTCTGTGCGCCAGAACGTGGTCGTTGCCATAGAGAATGAAGCCGACTGGCCCGGTTGACGTGCCCAGCGCGCTCACCAGCGCCGACAGTTCCTGCAGCGAGATCGCCGCCCCGGCAACGCCCAGAAATTCGCTGCCCCGGTATAATGGCGCGACCACGGTGACCAACGTTGCATCCGCCACCCTGAAAGGCTGGTTCCAGGTCGTCTCGCGGCCGGCCCTGATCCGATCCAGAAACCGTTTCAGCTCCGGTGCGTTCTGGTTGGCTTCGGCTTCAAAGATCAGCTTGCCGGTCTTGTCGCGCTCAAGCATAAGCT
>JABDJG010000067.1 GCA_013002595.1 Hyphomicrobiales bacterium
GGCTTTGAAGGCCCCGACAGCCGGTTCATTGCTATTCCGGTGACGGCACCTTGACGCGTTGAGCGGACGCATCGCGTCTGCTAGAGCATGTTTTGCTTATACGGAATCATTTGACCGGGTTTTCGCGGTTGCTGGCTAGAGCCCAGTCCACGCCGTGGTCTGGCCGACCTCAAGTGGGCTGTAACGACGTCCAGCGGGCGCGAAAACCCGGCCATGTCGTGTCGGAGACGCGCTTCCAGCACGATGGTGGACCAAATCGGCCCATCGGACGTCGTTACGAAATTTGCCCGATGCCCCACATCGCGCTGCGTTCCGTAACTAGCCGAGTGAACCGATTTGGACCATCAAATGGTTCCGTATAAGCAAAACATGCTCTAGCCTTGTAGATTATGTTGAGTATATTCAGGACAAGTGCTTTTTTCATCGCAACCAGCGCCTTGATCGGTGTGGTCCCTCAATCCGCGCCTGCCGGTAATGTTCCCTCCCAGTTCGCCGGCAAGCCGGTCTGCAATGACTTAGGCCAGCGTTACAAACGCAAGGCCGGCAAACACACGGCCCGTGATCTGAACTTCATGCTGTTCGATGCCAGCGCGCGTAATTGCACGAGTTTGATGACGGCCTTGCTGCAGGAAGGTGCATCGGTCACGGCCCGTGACCGGTTTGGCAGCACCGCGCTGTTGATCGCTGCGCGCTCTGGTCATGTTGAAGCGATCAAGTTTCTCCTGGCCAAGGGTTCAGCCATCGAACATGTCAATCTGGCCGGCAGTTCGGCGCTGCTGCGCGCCGTCACCGCAAACCGCCGCAAAGCCACCAGGCACCTTTTGAAGGCAGGCGCCAATCCCAACAAGGCCAACATCAAGAAGATTTCGCCATTGGTCGCAGCAAGCTTTAATGGCAGCACACGGCTGGTTAAGCAGTTGCTGAAGGCAGGAGCCGACCCGTCCCAGACCGATGCTTCCGGCAAGGGACCGGCAGTCTATGCCGCCGGCAAGGGTTACAATGATATTCTCAAGATGTTGCTCGACGCCGGCGTTGATGTGAACCAGGTCTACGGCAACGGCCTCACCGCACTTATGTGGGCGGCCGGCCATGCCAACGATGTGCCAGTCGCCGAAGGCCTTGCGGCCGCCAGCTTGCTGATCGAGCGCGGCGCCAATATCGACATCGCCGACAATCGCGGCAAGACAGCTCTGATGATCGCAGCAGAACGAAATCATCCCGAGATCGTCGAGGTGCTGATGAAGGCAGGTGCCGATCCGAGGTTGAAGGACAAGCAAGGCAAAACAGCGGCCCATTTGGCCGCCAGCGATGCCGTGCGGGCGGTCCTTAGCAATTGACAGAACAATGTCAGTACCTACAACCCGGCCAGATAACTCGCCATATTGTCGATATCTGATTGCGAATAGCTGCTCATCAAGGATCCCTTGGCCGGCGAGTTGAGCCGTATCTTGTCTTTGAATTCCTGCATCGTGCGGGCCAGATAAGGCAATGTCTGGCCACTCAGACGCGGTATCCGGCTGTTGCCTTCATAGCCGCCAAGATGACATTGCACACACTGCCCGGCCGCAGTTGCGTTCAAGCCGGCCTTGTCGGCCGCATCGCTGCTGCGAAAACCGGTCGCTGGCCATTTTTTTTCGGCAAAGTGCTGCGCCAGCGCCTTCATGTCGTCCTTGCTGAGTTCCTCGGCAATACCCTGCATCGTCTCATTGGCCCGCCGGCCGGCCTTGTAGTCCTTTAGTTGGACGTACAGGTAATAATACTCCTGCCCCCAGATGATCGGCACTTCGGCCTGTTCGGGTAGCCCCTTCTCGCCATGGCACGAGGTGCACAGCTCGATCTTTTCGGCCAGCGTCTCCTGGGCCTTGGCCATCGGTCCGCTCAGCAGCCAAGCGGTCAGGGCAACGGCAATCAAGGTTCTCAAAATCATCAGCATGATGCAGCAGTCTCTACAAACAATGCGGGACTGAAGCAAGTTCAGTCCCGCACGTATTTCATGGTCTGGATCGGGTTTTAATCGGCCAGCGTGAAGGCAATGATATTGTTGCCGCGCTTGTAGTTGAGCTGGGTGTTACCGCCGGCTGCAACAACGATGTACTGCTGACCATCGACCGTATAGGACGACGGCGGAGCATTGACGCCGGCGCCGGCCTGAAACCGCCACAGTTCAGACCCGGTCTCGCTGTCATAGGCCTTGAACTGACCGTTGCCTTCCCCGGCAAACAAGATGCCACCAGCAGTTGCCAAGATACCGCCGATCATCGGCTGTGCGGTTTTCACCTTCCAGCGGATCTTGCCGGTGTTGTAGTCGACCGCGGTGATGTTACCCCACTGCTGCTCGGTCGGGATCACCTTGAACG
>JABDJG010000085.1 GCA_013002595.1 Hyphomicrobiales bacterium
TGCTTGTCGAGCGTCCCGCGCGGACATTCCTGGGCATGGGCAACGCCGGCAAACGCCATCATCGCGAATGCCGTCATGACAGTAAGAATAAAACGCATCATTTCCTCCCTGATGTTCATGCGAGCCAGCTCTGGATCGGCCGGCTTGTTTCTCTCACCGGTAATGATGCGGTCAATCGCCGCCCGAATCCAGATATTTGTTCACGCCAGTGGTTGAAACGCCGGCATCGCCACAAATCCCGGCAGCGCCTCCAGCCGGGTCAGCCAGGCGCGGACCGCCGGATAGGGCTCCAGCGACAGGTCCGCCTCGCCGGTCGCCGCCGTGTAGGGGTAACACGCGATATCGGCAATCGTCGGCTGGCCGAGTGCCAGCCAGTCAGCCTCGGTAAGCTGCATCTCCATCGTCTTCAATGCGCTGAAAGCAATCGCATGCAGCGGCTCGGCATCGACATCGCGGTTGAAGATCACCTTGGCCCGCGCGAGGGCGAGCCCGTTGAACACCTCGTTGACCGAAAACGACAGCCACTTCTGGATCTCGGCCAGCGCCGCAGGCTCGTTTGGGTAAAGATCGTCACGGCCATACTTGCGCGCCAGATAAACGAGGATGGCGGCCGAGTCCGAAACGATCACGCCATCATCGTCCAGCACCGGTACCTTGTGGCGCGGGTTCAGCTGCACGAACGCCGGTGCCCTTTGCTCGCCCTTCAAGAGATTGATTGTGACCTTGTCGTAGTCGAGCCCGAGTATCGACAGTATGTTGCGGATCTTGTGGCAGTTGCCCGATGGCGGGAAGTCATAGAGTATTCGCATTAGAGCGCTTCTTTCTCGTTCGATGATGGCGACAGCCCCGGCGAGCCTAACAAATCCTGGCCCCGCAAGATATGTCGAACGCAATCGACTAAACAAAGCTGGAACGGGGGCCGTGCAATCGTCTATCGTGTGCCGTGTGAAGGTGTGAACAGTCTTAATGGGAGCGGGATTGATGTGGCGTACTCTGGTTGTGTTTTTTCTTGGCGGCATCTTCGGCACCGCGTTTGGTGTTGCCGTCGGTTTCTTTGCGTTTCCATACGTCTTTCCACCGCCAGAGGCGATGGACACTCTGGCCCAGCTGGAACAGACCAATCTGGTTGCAACAGGCGCGTTCATTCACGCAAACCCTTCCGATCCGGTGCACTATGGCAAGGGTAAGGTCCGCGTGTTCAAGCGGCTGGTGTTCCTGGAGACCGATTTCGAAGTCGGCCCCGGTCCGGCCTTCCATGTCTATCTGGTCCCGAAAAAGGAAGTCCGGCAATCTTCCGATGTGGCGAGCACAATGTTCATAGACCTTGGCAGACTGCGCGCCTTCAAGGGCAGCCAGAAATACAAGATCCCGGCCGGCGTGAACCTGAAGGACTACCCCAGTGTGGTGATCTGGTGCGCCCAGTTCGGGGTTCTGATCTCACCGGCGGACCTCAATTTTCAGTCCTGACGGGAGACACAGAAGATGTTGCCTGAAACCTGGTGCACGGCCAATCCGGAAAACCGGCCCAGCACGTGGCCGAGCCGGGTCAGGCGCTCGCCCACCTCAGCTTCGCTCATGCCGGGGAACCGGTGCTGGTTGTAGCCGCGGCTGTTCTTGTGACCGGGCCGGTAGCTGTTGATCGCCTTGATTGCACCGCGGAGGACCGCTTCGATGTTCCCGAACAGCCTGTCAACCGCTGTCGGCGGTTCGGTGAACCAGCTTTCACCTTCGCTGGCGATAATCTCATCCATGCGCTCGCTGGCCAGCGTTCCATCGAGCGGGCCAAAGAAGTCCTCGACCTGGGCGCGCACGTCCGGCGCCGGCTGCGGCAGGGTCTTGCCGGCCAGCACCGAGCCGATCGCAGCGATCAGATCGTCGCTCGAGAACACCGGTGCACTGACCTGATTGGCCAGCATATTGTCGAACTCCGGCGACTGGACCGGCTGATAGACGATGACCGGATGGTCCAGCAAAAAGCTTTCAAGCCCCGTCGTGCAGCCGTTGTGAACGGCAACCGCGCTGGCCCTGATCCAGGGATAGACCGATCCCTCATGCACGACATGGACATTTGCCGCAGCCCCGGCCGCGGCCCGCCATGTCTCATGCGCTTCTGCCGGATGCGGGCGCAAGACAATCTGACGGTCTGGAAAGGCCTGTGCCAGTTTCGGCAGCAACGCCTTGAACGCATCGAACACTTTCAGCCGGAACTGCCAGAAGTCGGACGAGGCATCACCGGTATTCGTCAAACTGCCGTCTGCCCGCCGGGCGATCACCTGGTCGGGCAGGAAATGATTGACCTGCCCGAAATTGGAATTGATCAAGATGAAATCGCCAAACCGGTCGCTCAGCGCCTCGACGTCTGCATCGAAGAACCCGCGGCACCTGGCGCCCAGCATGTCGATACGCGGATTGCCGGTTACATGCACCGGCGTGCCCTTGTAACCCGGTGCGCTTTCCACCAGCGCCTTGTTGTTGGCGCCGAGCGCAAAGAACGCCTTGATCTGACCCAGGTTGTCCGGATTGACCCGCTTAGCATGATAGCTCGCCTCATCGCTGAAAATGAAAGCTTCCTCGTCCCAGGCGGCAATCTCAAAGCCCAGCCGACCCAGGATGCGGAACATGCGCCGCGAGCTGTTGCGGATGTCCTTGGCCAGATAGAGGCCGCGCGGCAGCGTGTGGATGGCGTTATGGATCTCGATCCGCGAGCCGACATAGACCGGGTGCCCGCGCTCGGCCAAGAGCCCGGCAAGCACCAGCTTGGCGTCGAATTCGCGCGAGCGCGTTTCGGACGGCAGAATGACAGGAAAGCGGACGGCGGTATTCATGGAACCTAATGGTTGCCCGATCAGTGAGACTGTGGCATTGGGATAAGCGAGTTGAGCCGCGCTGTGAAGCCATTCTTCAAGGGCCGTGAGAGAAATCTCCCCAGCTGCGACCATCCAATCGAGGTAAGCGATGAAAGATAAAGCTGGCGACGGCATCGTTGCACAGAACGCAAACTGGACATTTGCCGGCGACGTTGCAAACCAGTTCGACGATCACGTGTCGAAATCGGTGCCGATGTATCGCGAAGGCCATGAAATCATCTGCGGCCTGAGTGACTTTTTCATCAACAAGGATTCGGTGTCCTACGAGCTTGGTTGCTCGACCGGATCGCTGACCATGAAACTTGCCGACCGCATCAAGGACAAGCCCGGCGCCCGCATTGTCGGCATCGACATCGAGGCCGAGATGATCGAAAAGGCCGATGCCAAGCGCGCCGACAGCGGCCTTGCCAATGTCTCGTTCATTGCCGATGACATCTTTGAGGTCGAGTTCGAGCCGGCTGATTTCATCGTTGCCTACTACACTATCCAGTTCGTGCGCCCGAGCATCCGCCAGGCGTTGATCGACAAGATCTACAATGCCCTGCGCTGGGGCGGCTGCTTCGTCATGTTCGAAAAGGTGCGCGGTCCCGATGCCCGTTTTCAGGATATTCTGACCGCGATGTATTCCTACGACTACAAGCTCAGCCAGGGATACGATGCCGAGGAGATCGTCTCGAAAGCGCGCAGTCTCAAAGGCATTCTTGAACCGTTCTCGACCCAGGGCAATCTCGACCTGCTTGAGCGCGCCGGCTTCAAGGACACCATGACGATTGCCAAATACATCTGTTTTGAAGGGTTTGTCGCGATCAAATGAACCCCGACGTGAGGGTATTGCGAAGCCGATTTGCCTGGAGTATTTCCCCCGTGAACCAAATGAGCCATTTCACAAAAGACAACGGCGTCCAGCTGCCGGTGTCGGACGATTTCCTGCTGCCGTTCCTGAACCCGACCAGCCCGGGCACCAACTACTGGGATTCGCCGCCGCCCGGCACCGCTCATGACCGCCAGCGTGGCCGCATCATTTTGCAGCTTCACCAGCTGATCGATCTGCTGCGCCGCGCCAACATCGACATCAAGGGCAAGAGCTTTCTCGACATCGGCACCGGCAACGGCATGATCCCGCGCCTCATGCTGGAGTTTTCCGATCTCGGCTCGGCCATCGGCGTCGACCCGTTCCTTGACGGCGAGCACAAGTCGAGCTGGCAGGTGCATGATCGCGATGACCTGTTTGCCGAACTTGCTGACTTCATCGCTGCCCAGAGCCCCGGCGTGTTCGACTTTGACAACTACGCAGAACTCACCGGCGATCAGCATTTCAGCATGCGCCCGGCGCCGGCGCCCTACAAACAGACACCCGGCAAGCAATTCCGCTTCGCCAAGATCGGCGCCCACGACATCGAGGAACTCGATGAGAAGTTCGATATCTTCTATGCCAAGGCCATCGACCATATTCCCGATTGGGACGGCATCTTCCGCGCCGTCAGCGCCTCGGCCAACCCCGGTGCACTGTTCGTCATCAAGCACTTTTCGTTCTTTTCGTTCCTCGGTCCGCATCGCTATGCCTCCACCAACATCCCGTGGGGCCATCTGCTGATGACCGATGACGAGTACCGCCGTTTTGCCACCGAGTTCCACGGCCACCGCGCCGAGCAGATGACCGAATTTTATTTCAATGGCCTGGCGTTCCCCAGGGTGCCGATGTCGCGCATGGTCCGCATGGCACTGGATCATGGCTTCATCGCCCAGGTCGTCATCAACGAGCCGTTGCGCAACATTCACGACTTTTACACCCTGACCGGCTCGGTGGATGACTTCTGGACGCAGGTCGCGGCCAATTGGCCCGATGTCAGCGCCGAGGAACTGTTCTCCGGCCGCTACCACATGATCTTCCGCAAGATGGACGCCGGGGGGCACTGATTTGTGCGGCGTCCTGTTCCACGCCTTTGCAACCACCCCGGCTGATCCGGGCGCCTATGCGGCCGCGCTGGGGCACATGTCGCAGCGCGGGCCGGATTTCAGCAATCTGGAAACCCACGGCGGTTTTGCCATCGGCCATACCAGGCTGTCGATCATCGACACATCCGATGCCGGCAACCAGCCGTTCTGGGACCCGGACCGGCGCTATGCCCTGACCTATAACGGTGAGATCTACAACCACGCCAGATTGCGCGGCGAACTGGAAAGCCGGGGCGCAGCGTTCATCACCCAGTGCGACACCGAGGTTCTGTTAAAGGCCATCATTGTCTGGGGGCTTGAAAAGACCCTGGCACGGGTGCGCGGCATGTTCGCTTTCGTGCTGCACGATACCAAGACCGGTGAGACCGTTGCCGCGCGCGATCATTTCGGCCAGAAGCCGCTGTACTATGCGACCGGCGCAAACGGCCTCACCATGGCCTCCGACCCGCTGTCGGTTGCTGCCATCACCGGCGCGCAGCAGCCCGATCTTGCTGCCTACACCCTTTACCTGTCGACCGAGGGTGAGACCGGCACCCGCGGCATTCATCACCCCGAGCGCAGTTTTTTCGCCGGCATCTCGATGCTGCCGGCCGGCCATCTCCTGAAATACAATAATGGCCAGGCCTCGGTTGAGCGTTATTTCGGTCCCTGGCAGCTTTTCGACCCCGAGCGTTATGCAACAGCTTGCGCGCGCAGTGACGATGAGCTGATGGACGAACTGCTTGAATTGCTCGAGCAATCCGCCCGCCGCCACCTGGTCGCCGACGTTCCGGTCGGCATGCTGCTCAGCGGCGGCATCGACAGTTCGATGCTGTTCTGGCTGACCGTCGCCCGCAACCCGTCACTAGAGACCTTCACAAAACTGTCGCCCGGCATAGAAACCATCCCGCTCGACATCGTGCCCAGGCTCCTGCAAAAACGCTCAGCCACCGCCCATTTCATCACCCAGGACAAATCCGGCTTCGTCAGCGACCTGGACAGTTTTGTCACTCAGAGCAAGGCGCCAAGCCGCTGGAACAGCGGTCCCTCGATGCTCAGCCTGTGCCGCTCTGCCCGCCGCAACGGGCGCATTGCCCTGTCGGGCGGTGACTGTGCCGATGAGGTCTTTGGCGGCTACATCCACTACAAGGATTATTTTGCCGGCAAACCCGCATCTGACGATCTTGGCCTGCTGGTCGGCGTCAGCTGCACCGGCAAATCGCCGGCCATCATTCAGGACTACATGGCCGGCCAAAACACCATCCGCGCGGCAATCCTGGAGCGCCTTGCCGGTATTGACGAGCCGGCGGAACAACAGGCCCAGGCGACCTTGCTGCACGACACCACCACGTTCCTGCAATCGTGCGTGCTGCCGCACTCCGATGCCTATTCGATGATGGCCTCGGTCGAACTGCGCAACCCCATGCTTGACCTCGATCTGGTCGGGTTTGCGGTCAACCTGCCGATGCGCCACAAGGCTGCCCCGCATGCCAACGGCGAGTTCGGCAAGCGCCTGTTCAGGTCGCTCGCCGACCGCGAGATCGGCGGTTTCACCAACGTGCGCAAGGAAGGCACCCGAAATTTTGCCATGGCAATGGCAGAGCCATCGTTCTGGCACCTCGATAAATTCGAAAGCCTGAAGCTCGCCGGGCTGCCCGCGCCGCGCTCAAAGCGCGACATCATCCGCACCGTCAACCTGGAGCTTTTTCATAACGCCTATTTCGCCGATGAACGCCGCCCCCTGTCGTCCCTGATGACCACACAAGGCCGGCAACAGTTCAAGGTTGCCTGATCACCCGGTAGATCACCCGGGCATGGTCATCGGTAATGTAGATGGTGCCGTCTGTCGTCTCGAAGATGCCGACCGGACGCCCGATGACATCCTCATCCACTTCAAATCCGGTGATAAACGGTTCTTCGGCAATCGAGCCATCCGCTTGCCAGCGCAGAAGCACCACATCGTAGCCGGACTTGCGCGACCGGTTCCACGAGCCATGCCGCGCAACAAGTGCCGCACTGCCCGGTTTGATGTTGCCCTGATGACGCAGGAACCGGATCGACAACGGTGTGGAATGGGCGGTGAACATATGCGCCGGCGGCGTGAACGCGGCATCGGCCGGCGCCTTCTTGCCATAGTCGGGATCCGGCACATTGTTTTCATTGGCAAACGGCCAGCCATAGTGGGCGCCTTTCATGACCCGGTTCATTTCTTCACGCGGGTAGTCATCGCCGAGCCGGTCGCGCCCGGCATTGACGGCATACAGGTCACCGGTACCGGGGCGCCAGTCGAGGCCGACCGAATTGCGCAATCCACGCGCAAAGACCTCTGCCCTGCCTTCGCTGTCTACGCGCACGATGGCAGCGCGCCAGTCATGACTTTCGATGCACACATTGCAACTAGACCCGACCGACACATAGATATTGCCATCCGGCCCGCGTCCGATGGTTCTCGTCGAATGGCCGCCGTCAGCTGGAATATCGCCAAGTATCGTGCCTTCAAACTTGAGCTTTGCCGCGCCGGGCTGGTTTTCGTTGACCAGCCTGAACAGCGAGACCCGGTGGGATTCGGCGATATAGACCGCATCGCCCTCAACGATCAGTCCGTGCGGTCGGGCCATGCCGTCAAGCAGCGGTTCGACACCGTCACTGCGGCCGTCGCCATCCTTGTCGGCGCGCACCAGAAGAACCCGGCCATTGCGGGCGGCGGTCACGATGAAGTTGCCGCCTGCCGTCTGGCGCATGACACGCACCAGACCAACCGAGGCGGCAAACAGGTTGAGCCGGTATCCTTTGGCAACCTTGAGCCGGCTGTTGAGCCGGTCTTCGTCCTTGAAATGCAGCGCCTGGGCTGAAGCGGGCCGGTTGATCGTTGGCGCAAACAGCGCATACACCGCAACAAGTGCGGTGATCACAATCAGGCCTGCGAATAGATAGCGGCGGCGCATCCCCGATTATACAAAAAACGGGCGCCCAGCATACCTGCTGCGCGCCCGAATGCTGAAAGATGCCGTGATTGTGAGTTTAGAACAATCCGGCGATCTGGCCATGATCATCGAGGCCGATCGCCTCGGCCGATGGCACCCGCGGCAGTCCCGGCATCGTCATGATGTCACCACAGATCGCAACGATGAACTCGGCGCCGGCCGACAGCCTGACTTCGCGCACCGGAACAACATGGTTGCTTGGTGCACCTTTCAGGTTCGGGTCGGTCGAGAACGAGTACTGCGTCTTGGCCATGCATACCGGCAGATGGCCGTAGCCCTCCGCCTCAAAGGTCTTCAACATGTCGCGGACCGACTTGTCGCCGACAATGTCATCGGCCCGGTAGATCTCGGTTGCCACGGTTTTGATCTTGTCCCACAGCGGCATGTCATCGCCGTAGATCGGCGCAAACTTGCTCTGCCCGCTGTCGGCCATCTCGGCCACTGCCGCCGCCAGGTCCGTAGTGCCGGCGCCGCCTTCGGCCCAGTGCGTTGCCTTGAAGGCTTGAACACCTTGTTCGGCGCAGAACGCCTTGACCGCTTCAACTTCGGCGTCGGTGTCAAAGATGAAATGGTTGATCGCGACAGCCACCGGAACGCCGAACTTCTTGACGTTCTGGATATGCCGGCCGAGGTTCACAAGGCCCTTTTTGACCGCATCGACATTCTCCGACTTAAGGTCGTCCTTACCGACGCCGCCGTGCATCTTGAGCGCCCGGATCGTGGCCACAAGGACGCACGCATCCGGTTTCAGGCCGGCCTTGCGGCACTTGATGTCAAAGAACTTCTCAGCCCCCAGATCGGCGCCGAAACCGGCTTCGGTCACAACATAGTCGGCCATCTTCAGTGCCGTCTTGGTCGCCATGACCGAGTTGCAGCCGTGCGCGATGTTGGCGAACGGGCCGCCATGCACAAAGGCCGGGTTGTTCTCCAGCGTCTGCACCAGGTTCGGCATCAGCGCATCGCGCAGCAGCACCGTCTGGGCGCCGGCCGCCTTGATGTCTTTCGCCATCACCGGTTTACGCTCGCGGGTCTGGCCGACGACGATGTTGCCCAGCCGGCGTTCCAGATCCTCGATCGAGGTCGCCAGGCACAGGATCGCCATGATCTCCGATGCCACGGTAATGTCGAAACCGGTCTGGCGCGGGAACCCGTTCGGCACACCGCCCAGCGAGCACACGATGTCGCGCAGTGCACGGTCGTTCATGTCGACAACCCGCCGCCAGGCAATTCGCCGTGCATCGAGTTCCAGGCCATTGCCCCAGTAAATGTGATTGTCGATCATTGCCGACAAGAGCGAATGCGCCGACGTGATGGCGTGGAAATCACCGGTAAAATGAAGATTGATGTCTTCCATCGGCACGATCTGGGCATAACCACCGCCGGCCGCGCCGCCTTTCATGCCAAAGCACGGCCCAAGCGACGGCTCACGCAGGCAGATCATGGTCTTCTTGCCGATCTTGCTCAGGCCATCGCCGAGCCCGACGGTCGTTGTGGTCTTGCCCTCACCGGCCGGTGTCGGTGTAATCGCCGTGACAAGAATGAGCTTGCCGTCCGGCTTGTCTTTCAGGGTGTCGATATAATCCAGGTTGACCTTGGCCTTGGTATGACCAAAAGGAATGAGTTCTTCTGATGGAATGCCGAGCCCGGCGCCGATTTCCATAATCGGTTTCATCTTTGCTTCGCGGGCAATTTCGATATCGCTTTTCACGTCTGCCATGGTTTGGGTTCCTCCCCGATTGGAAAATGCCAAAATTCTGAGGGTTCTCTACGCCACTTTACCGGTCAATTCCAGTACAGAATGGCATATCTCGATCAAAAAAGGCAACTCTGCCATCTGTCAAACGCAAGCCATCGCACGGCCATGCAAACGCGCCCAAAGCAACGGCAATGGCCCGGTCGCGGGCATAACAATATGACAGGTGGCATGAGAAAATATCATGATGTTATCCGCCGTATGGCCGGCCTACGTGCACCGCCAGCGATCTTGCGCGGCGACGCCGCTCAATTCTCTGGCGCATGCTGCGCAGGGATCCTGATCGCGGATGTGTGCGGCTTTGCGCCCCCATCCTGAATTAGAAAAATGTCCGGCCAAGTCCCGGCGTTTTGCGTTTATTTACCATTCCGCTGGTATTTTGCCGGCAATCTAAGTGTAGGTGGGTCCAGCTTCAGTCCAGGAGTCGCGGCCTGCCGTTCTGCCAGCCATCCTCTCGGAGGTCCTGTGACTAAGCGTAATCCCACCGTTTCAGCCGAGACCCCTTCGGCAGATGAAAATTCCGTTCCGTCGCCAGCAGAGTCAGTTGATGCGATCGCCAAAGCCCGTGACCTGGATGAGCTGGAGCGCATAAGACGATCGGTTATGGCGGTCGGTGAAGCCACCTATCATTGGGATATCGCCTCCGACAAGATCGTTTGGAGCGCCAATGTGCCCGACGTGCTCCAGACCTCCGACGACACTTTGGTCGCAACCGGCCGCGGCTATGCCGACCTGCTCGACCCGGACAACTTCACCAGCCGGTATGACGCGATCATGCGTTCGACGTCGAAAGACCAGGGTGAAGGCGTGCCGTTTTCCATCGAGTACCTCTTGAACACCGAACGCGGCCAGATCAGACAGGCTGTATGGGTTGAGGACTGTGGCCGCTGGTATGCCGGCAGGGACGGCCAGCCCAGTGAGGCCTTCGGCGTCGTACGTCAGATCGATGACCGGCACGAACGTGACCAGCAACTTGAGTACATGGGCAATTGCGACCCGCTGACCGGCATGATGAACCGGGGCAAGCTGTCCGAGGCACTGGCTGCAACCATGGCGCGGGCCACGCAGGAAGACACCAGCTGTGCCTTTCTGATTGCTGTCATCAACAATCTGGCCGTCGTCAATGACGCGTACGGCTTCGACATTGCCGATGAAGTGATCGTTTCGGTCGGGCAACGCCTCAACAGGATCGTGCGCACCGGTGACATGATCGGCCGCTATTCGGGCGCCAAGTTCGGCATCATCCTGTCCGATTGCAGTGAAGAAGAAATCCGCGGCGCCGCAGAGCGCTTTTTGAACATCGCCCGCGACAGCGTCTTTGAGACCGAGCGCGGTCCGGTCTGGGCCATGATGTCTATCGGTGGCGTCGTTCTGCCCAAATTCGCCGCCGACACCAATGCCGCAATGGCCTACGCCGAAGAAGCATTGGCAGAAGCCAAACGGCAATCTTCCGATTCTTTTGTGCCCTACCGGCCGTCCGCCGAACGCATTTCGGTACGCAGTCTCAATGCCCGCTGCGCCTCGGAGATCGTCTCGAGCCTGAAGGAGGACCGCTTCGCTCTCGCATACCAGCCGATCGTCGATGCCAAGACCGGACGAATTGCCTTCCAGGAAGCGCTGCTGCGAATGCGTTGCGATGACGGTGACACCGTCGCAGCCCATCATCTCATCCCGATTGCCGAAAAACTTGGCCTGGTGCGTCTCATCGACCGGGCCGTCGCCAGAATGACCGTTGATGCGCTCGCCCGCGCTCCGAACCTGTCGGTGTCGATAAACGTGTCCGGCACCACGGCCACCGACCCGAGATGGTTCAATCAGCTCACCAGCATCCTTTCAGAGGAACCGGGAATCGCCGACCGGGTGATGCTGGAAATCACCGAAACAGTCGCCTTGCAGGATCTCGACCAGACAATACGGTTCACCCGCGCCTTGCGCGAGATGGGGTGCCGGGTGGCAATCGACGATTTTGGCGCCGGATACACATCGTTCAGAAACCTCAGAGAGCTTGACATCGACATGGTCAAGATCGACGGTACTTTCTGTGAGCGGTTGAGCGAGAATGAAGACAACCAGTATTTTGTGCGGTCACTTGTTGATCTCGCCAAAAAATTCGATCTTCTAACCGCTGCCGAATGGGTCGAGAGTGAGGCGGACGCCGAACTGTTGCGCAGTTGGGGCGTGGACTATCTGCAGGGCAACCTGTTTGGCGAGCCCACGACCGACGTTCCCTGGGCACAAACTTCCTCGCACGGCCATCGCCAAACACCAGATGAGGCAGCTGTGTTTGATGCCTCGATGATTTCGATCGCCCTGCAGCAGGAGGACGAACAGGCCAAAGAACCGGATCGGCCAGTTGTGGCCATGGAAACCGAAGACATGCCGTTCCAGGTGAAGGTGCCGCCAACCGACACCAACGACGACGCGCATCCAATGGACGACCGGGACAATGAGCCTGCCGATCATCCCAACGACGACAACGAGGCCATGTTGTTCGTGAACAGCGGCAAAGCAAAAGAGCCCGCAGGCACTCAAGCGGATGCGCCCAAGATCAAACTGCCAACGGCCGAGGACCTCACCCTGGAGCCGTTCCAGGCGATGCGCCCGCACGATATGCCAACCGGTCCAGCGGACGATCGATACAGCAAGGACGATGCCCCCGACACCAGTGCCGCCGCGATGGAAAAGCCGGCCGCGGGAGGCGAATTCGCCCCGATCAAGCTGGAGCTGGACCAATCGCTTCTCAAATCGGCCATGTCCGAGCTCGATGCAACATTCGGTCCCAGGAGCACGACCAGTAGTGAGTCGGACCACCCCGACCTTGCCGGTGCCATCGCCAAGACCTTTGCAGCCGATCAAAAGGCCGGCAGCTAGAGCATTTTTGTATTGAACCGTTCCAGGGTCAGTCCTTACGGTTTGCCAGGCTCTCAAGCTGCTTTTGCAAAGCGCTCATCTGGTCGCGCAGATCATTGAGTTCTGATGAAGCCGGCTCCTCTGCCTCAGGCCTGGCCGGTTCAGAGGTTTTGGCTTCACCCGCATCCTTGGCCGGACTGTCCGATTGCTCGCCTGAAAATGCAAATGGATTGAACATCTGCATGGCCTGCTGGAACATGACCATGTTGCGCTTGGCATGATCTTCCATGCTCTTGAACGGCTCGCCGCCAATGTCGACAAGCTGCTGCCGGAACCGTTCCTGTTCCTTGGCCAGTGATTCCAGCGAGAATTCAAGGTAGCTGGGCACAAACGCTTCCATGCTGTCACCGTAAAACCGGATCAGCTGGCGCAGGAAGTTGATCGGCAGCAGGTTCTGACCCTTGCTCTCTTCTTCAAAGATGATCTGGGTCAGCACGGTGCGGGTAATATCGTCACCCGACTTTGCGTCAAACACCACAAAGTCGTCGCCCTCCTTGACCATCTCGGCAAGATCATCGAGCGTCACATAGGCGCTGGAAGACGTATTGTAGAGCCGCCTGTTGGCATATTTCTTGATGACAACCGGCTCGGAATTACCCGTATCTTTCGAGGTCAAACCATCGCCTCCCCTGAACGCACACACTGGATTTGCTATTTTTGCGGGCTGCAGTGCACAATTGCAAGTGCAAAACAAATGATGCTTACCTAAAGCTCAAACCGCTATCAAATCATGGAAATTTTACCGGCTTCCAATAGCCGCACTGCACCATTGTAAATTGTGCATTGCAACATTTCACGCTTGCTGCCATAAAGTTGGCAACCATGACGTAATGGTGCTTAAATTGTCGCAACCAATTGCAGCAAGGCTCAGGGAGGTCCAATCGATGGCCAGCACAGACAACTCAATCGTAATCGTATCCGCCGCACGTACCCCGGTCGGCTCATTCAACGGCGCGCTTAGCAGCCTTGCCGCATCCGAGCTTGGCACCGTCGCCATCAAGGCGGCGATGGAGCGCGCGAGCGTGAAACCTGAAGACGTCCAGGAAGTCATCATGGGTCAGATCCTGACCGCGGCGCAGGGCCAGAACCCGGCCCGCCAAGCCTCGATCAATGCCGGTATCCCGGTCGATGCTCCAGCCTGGGGCATGAACCAGCTGTGTGGCTCGGGCCTGCGGGCGGTTGCACTCGGTGCCCAGCAGATTGCCGACGGCTCTGCCGACGTGGTGATCGCCGGCGGCCAGTAATCGATGAGCCGCGCACCACACTGCCAGCACCTGCGCGACGGCGTGAAGATGGGCGATTACCAGATGGTCGATTCGATGATCAAGGACGGCCTGTGGGATGCCTTCAATGGCTACCACATGGGCACGACCGCAGAAAACGTCGCCAAACAGTGGCAGATCACCCGCGAGGTCCAGGACGCATTCGCCGTTGCCTCGCAGAACAAGGCAGAAGCGGCCCAGAAGGCCGGCAGGTTCAAGGACGAGATCGCCCCGGTCACCATTTCGACCCGCAAGGGCGACATCGTCGTCGAGGACGACGAGTACATCAAACACGGTGTTACCCTGGAAAGTGTCCAGAAGCCGCGTCCTGCCTTCGACAAGGAAGGCTCCGTCACCGCGGCCAACGCCTCGGGCATCAATGATGGCGCCGCCGCCGTCGTGCTGATGTCGCAGGATGAAGCCAAAAAGCGCGGTGCCGAGCCGCTCGCCCGTATCGTGTCATGGGCCTCGGTCGGCCTCGACCCGTCCATCATGGGTGTCGGCCCGATCGCGGCGACCCGCAAGGCGCTCGAAAAAGCCGGCTGGACGACCGATGATCTCGATCTCGTCGAGGCCAACGAGGCCTTTGCGGCGCAGGCCTGCGCGGTGAACAAGGACCTCGGCTGGGACACTGACAAGGTCAACGTCAATGGCGGCGCCATCGCCATCGGCCACCCGATCGGTGCATCCGGCGCCCGCGTGCTGACAACGCTGCTGTACGAAATGAAACGGCGCGATGCCAAAAAGGGTCTTGCCACCTTGTGCATCGGCGGCGGCATGGGCGTTGCCATGTGCGTCGAGCGCGACTGACACCAAAGACGTACGACCACAGGCCCGGCACCGGTATCTGCGCAAATCGCAGCGCGATGGCTGCCGGCCAAACCCGAAGGAAATATCATGACACGTACAGCACTCGTAACCGGCGGCACCCGCGGCATTGGCGCAGCAATCGCGACCGCATTGAAGGACGCCGGATATAGCGTTGCGGCCAACTATGCCGGCAACGATGAAGCCGCCGCCAAGTTCAAGGACGAGACCGGCATTCCGGTCTACAAATGGAGCGTTGCCGACTACGAGGCCTGCGCTGCCGGCATCAAGCAGGTCGAGGTCGATCTCGGCCCGGTCGACATTCTGGTCAACAACGCCGGCATTACCCGCGACGGCATGTTCCACAAGATGACCCTCGAACAGTGGAAGGCCGTCATCGACACCAACCTGAACGGCCTGTTCAACATGACCCACCCATTGTGGGAAGGCATGCGCGAGCGCAGCTTCGGCCGGGTCATCAACATCTCATCGATCAATGGCCAGAAAGGCCAGATGGGCCAGTCGAACTATTCGGCGGCAAAGGCCGGCGACATCGGCTTCACCAAGGCGCTCGCCCAGGAAGGCGCCCGCAAAGGCATCACCGTCAACGCGATCTGCCCGGGCTACATCGGCACCGAGATGGTCCGCGCCGTACCCGAAGAAGTGCTCAACAAGTCAATCCTGCCGCACATTCCGGTCAACCGCCTTGGCGAACCGGAAGAAATCGCCCGCTGCGTGGTTTTCCTGGCAGCCGATGACTCAGGTTTCATCACCGGCTCGACCCTGTCCGCCAACGGCGGCCAGTACATGGTCTGACACGCCGCAACGGCTCCGCTGCGTTTTGGACAGAATTGCAGACTATCGTTGAACCCGCGATCCATGATCGCGGGTTTGTTGTTATCAAACGATGGAGGTGCAAATGAGAAAACTGCTTTTGACAGGCACAATGCTGGTCGCACTGACCGGCAGTGTCTACGCTGGCCAGTGCCCGGTGCTAATGCAAAAGGTCGATGAGGCCCTTGCCACCAGTGAACTCGCTGAAGCCGACAAGGCCAAGGTTATGGAGCTGCGCACCAAGGGCGAGGAGCAGCACGCTGCCGGTCAGCATGCCGAGTCCGTTGCCACGCTCAACGAGGCCTTGCAGGCCCTCGGCCAGGAATAGGCCAGCACCTAAGCGTCAGGACCCTAAACATCACAGTGCGTGAATTTCGCCTGTTAAGCCTTTTATCACGGTGACGATGCTACCAGATATGTATCCAGTTGGTTGTATACGTCAGGCGGCGCACTGTGATCCTTTCGCTACTCGGTGGCTTCATATTACTCCTGCTGGGTGGCGAGTTTCTGGTTCGCGGCGCCAGCGGGCTTGCCTCCAGGCTGGGCGTGCCGGCGCTGGTTGTCGGCATCATTATTGTCGGCTTCGGCACCTCGGCGCCTGAGCTTGTGACCTCGATCGAGGCCGCCCTCAACGGCGCGCCGGGTCTGGCCGTCGGCAACATCATCGGCTCCAACATCGCCAACATCCTGCTGATTCTCGGCGCCGGCGCCCTGATCTACCCAATGACGTGCTCGCGCAGTTCACTCATCCGCGACGGCGGGATTGTCATCGGAACGGCATTGCTGCTCGCCGCGGCCGGTTACTCCGGCGGTCTGACCCGCACGATTGGCATTGCCTTCATCGCCGGCCTGGCGTTCTACATGTGGTTCTTGTTCACCCGTGAGCGCCGCAAGACGTTTGCCGCCGCCGCCCTCGCCGGCCACGCCAGCCCACCCATCGATGAAAACTGCCCGCCGATGTGGCAGTGTGCGGTCTTCACCATCGCCGGGCTGGTCAGCATCATCCTGGGCGGCAAGTTTCTGGTCGACGGCGGCATCGAACTGGCCAAGGCATGGGGTGTTGCCGAAGAGATCATCGGCCTCACCATCATCGCCATCGGCACCTCACTGCCCGAACTGGCAACGACGGTGATTGCCGCCCTGCGCCGCCACTCTGAAATTGCCCTCGGCAATGTGCTCGGCTCCAACGTTTACAACATCCTGGGCATCGGCGGCGTCACAGCAACGATTTCCCCGCTGGCGATTTCGCCCGAAGTCATGCGGCTCGACATCCCGTTGATGGTCGGCCTGTCAATCGGCATGGTGGCAATCGGCGTCTTTTGGAACCAGCTGTCCCGCTGGATCGGGCTGGCATTCCTCGGCGGCTACGGCGCCTACCTTGTAATGTTGTTGGCTTAGGGCCTGTTGGGATTCAGGTTGCGGACGCACTTTCACCGTCGGTTTGACACGGTGGAAAAAGGGGATTGATACCCCACCGAGGACACCAACAAGTTACTCCAGTCCCGCCAGCCGAAGGCCTTCTACATAGCGCTCAAGGTCGTGCGGGCGCACCCAGGGACTGTACTTGCGAGCCCAGGCTAATGAGATAGTTGGTTGCAGACGCTTGGTTTCGGCGAGCGCCCGGTGCGCCTCGTCCGCTTCACCCAGATGAGCTGAGGTGATCGTGAGTATGCGCCAGGCACCTACCATGTCGGGTCTTGACTTGAGCGTTTCGCGGGCCAGTCCACGAGCCTCCACGTCACGTTCGGCGGTAAACAATCCGATCGAACGGAGCGCCGGAAGCCACGTGTTGAAAGGATCTCGGGGGTTGATGCGGTAGGCCTGATCGAGTGCTTCGAGTGCCTGTTCGACCTTGGCCGCATAGCCCATGAGGATTCCCAGCCAGGCATAGGCAAGCGAGAAGCTCGGATTTAGCTCTAGGGCCTTGCGCACCTCAAGGACGGCATCATCGTGACGGCGGGCATAGCAGTGGACAGCACCCATGGCCAAGTGTGCCCAAGGATCTTGCTCACCATACCCGATGGCACGGCGGGCGGTGGATTCGGCTTCCGGGATCAGCCGTGTCGGATTCTCGCCCCAGCCCATCCAGGCATTCCAGATGTAGGAAAAGCTGAGCAGACCTTGAGCTTGGGCATAGCTGGGATCACGGTCAATTGCGGCTTGTAGCAATTCTTGCGCACGCACGACATCGGGACCAGTCATGCGCCATAAGTGGGGCATCGAACGTATCGTCAGGTCCCATGCGTCCAGGTTTTCCGGCGCTTTGCGCTTCGCCCGCTCGCTTTCGGCAACGTAAAGCTGGGGCTCAATCGTCGCGACGACGGTCTCGGTGATCTCGTCTTGGACAGCAAACACGTCGGCCAATTCATGGTCGTAGCGCTCGGCCCAAAGATGATTGCCGGTGGTGGCATCTATCAATTGAACCGTAATGCGGGCCCGGTTGCCCGACTTTCGCACACTGCCCTCAAGGACGTAACGCACACCGAGTTCGCGCGATACCGTTTTGATATCCACGGCTCGACCCCTGTAAGTGAAGCTGGAATTGCGGGCGCTCACGAAAAGCCAGCGCATGCGCGCGAGTCCCGTAATGATGTCTTCCGCGATGCCGTCGGCGAAATATCCCTGATCTGGATCGCCAGACATGTTGTCGAACGGCAACACCGCGATCGACGGCTTGTCCGGAAG
>JABDJG010000421.1 GCA_013002595.1 Hyphomicrobiales bacterium
CCCTGTGGGTGGTCGGGCGGGGGAGCGGGCCGGTGCCGATTCACATCAAACGCAAAGCGATCTATAGCCCTTCGGCATGACCGGACAGCCATGTAGCATACTTGCCTTTGAATGCGTCAACGGCATCGCTTGACGGTAGGATGAGATCGGTGCCGCCGTCATAGGGCGCAAAGATCGTGCCGGTTGACTGTGATACCAACACAATGTGGCTGTGAGTGTTGTCGGCAATCTGGGTGATCAGATTGTCATAGGCGCCTGGTTGCCAGGCGCAGGATCCTGCAAAGACGGTGCGTTGTGGTTCTTCGTCATCATCGGGATCCAGCTTCCATTTGAAGGCCGGCTGCAGATCGAAGGGTGCTTGCACGTCGCGCTTCCAGCGTTTCTTTTCACGCCGGTGGGCACCGTCGTACCAGCTTGCCGCCAGCCAGCATTCGCGCCCGTCGCCCAGGCAGTCGCTGGCGAGTGTGTTGGCACGCTTAAGGAGGATCTCATAGTCATGCGCATCGTCTGCATAGCGCCTTGAATTCGGCAGGGAGTGAAATCGCACCCATCTCTCGGGCAATTGCGATCGCAGCTCGTAGCCTGCCGGTGCGATGCCCTTGAAATGGACGTCCCAGAACTCTGTGAAATCATGCTGCAAAGTCAGATCTCCAGCTGTTTAGAATCGATTGTGGCGTGCGGGCATGATCAAGTGACGCCGGCCGCATCATTCCAGTGGAACAGCCCGGCGTTCGTGATCAGCGGATCGAGGGCTTCAACCGCGCCATTGTTCTTGTGCCAAACGATCCAGGTATAGTCCCATTCTTCGGTGAAGACCGCCTCGAGCCCGGGGATCACGACCTTCGTGAACTGCGATGACTGTTTGTCCCTGCTTTCTGCGTGACTCTGGAGGATCGCATCGATGTCTTCAATCTGCAAAAGCGTATTCGCGTCGATATCAGCAAGCATGAGACGGTGGTGCTGATGGACCAGGCGCATGAATTCATTGATCCGCTGGAATTGGTCATCTGTGACCTCATCCAGCCGGTGGAGGTTTTCCTGGCCCAGCCAGCCGTCGAATATGGAGACAAATTCCTTGTCGAAGCCGGGCCTGACCGATCCTTCATGGAAGAATGTTTCAAGCATATGGAGCTCCCGGATTGATCGGTGGCTTTCACCGGATGGTTTTCACACTCAGGACTTGAAAAACGCATTGCCGCCGTTGGCGTAGACAGGCATGCCGGGCGGAATGAGGATGATGTTGTTGTAACGTATGTGAGACGCATCCTTGTGATGCGGCTTGACCTTGGCGATGAGCGGTGCGGCGAGCTGGGGCATGGCATAGTAGACAAATTCGCCAAAGCCCAGATGCAACCAGTCGTCCAGACCGATGTCGCTTTCCGGATCGAAAGGATTTGGCAGACAGCCGTTGACGCACAGTTCGTAGAACCCGTGATGATCTTCGCTGGACCAGCCGGCGAAATGGAGTTGGGACACGATATCGACCATCCTGGAAAGCTCGGTCTCCAGCGCGTCGGACAGTTTGAAATCGTCGCTCTCAAGCACGAAATTGGCGACAGCGCCGGCGGGATCGCGCAATACGACGCCGGAGTGCTCGCCCGAGCCGCCGCCGATGACCAACTGCCCGGTCGTGCAGCCGAAATCGTGCTCCCAATGGCCTTCCGGCGGTTCGGGGATATCTTCAAGCGGATGATAGACCGGCAAACGGCCCAACAGCCCGACAATTTCGTGCGGGTAACTGTCGATGTGGCTCATGTGTCAACTGTCCTTTCGAGCGCGAAGGCAAGACGTTATGGCGCTGTTTTGGCTCTCACTCGGGGAAACCCGCCTTGCGAAAGCCCTCCAGCCATCGCGCTGAATCCTTGGGCCTCTGGTAGGGAAGAAAGTTTGCGAGATAATTCTGGTCGACCTTCGGAAAAAGCCCAATCATGTGGGACTTTGCGTCTTCAGCATCCTTTTGTTGCCCCAGATGAGCTGCACTTGCCGCCGCCGCGGCAAGCGCGGGAAGATGATCCGGCCTGTCGTGCAGGGCCTTTTGTGCCCACGACAAAGCCTCACCATCGTTACCGGTGGTGAAATGAGCATGGGCCATGGCCGACTGCATCTGGAAGATCATCGGATCCTGCGGGCTCAACCGCATTGCGCGAGCGATGCGGTCAATGCCGATTTGGGAGTTGCCGAGCCAGACATTCAGCCAGCCATCACTATACCATGCGGCAGCCAGGTTCGGGTTGAGTGCCAAAGCGCGCTCGGTCAATGCGGCCCCGCCACGGACGTCCCTGACCACAAATCCGAGCGTTATCCCGGCCATGCAAAGCGCCATGGCGTCGTTGCGGCCAAGTTCGGCCGCGCGCCTGGCCAACCTTTCGGCCTCGGCAATATCCTCGGCGCCGACGGCGAATGGCTGAACAACGGCCCGTTGGTTGATGCATCGGGCAGCCATGCCGTAGGCCACGGCGTATTCCGGGTCGATTTCAATTGCCTGGTAGAAATGGTTCAACGCCTCGACATTGCCTTCAGCCGACCAGTTGTGAAACGCCGCCATTCCGCGCAGGAAGTAGTCGTAGGCATCGAGGTTGCTGGTCGGCTTGTTCCTGGTCCGCTCGATTTCGGCAAATTCCAGCTTGGGCGCGATCGCGCCGACCACGCTGGACGTCACGTTGTCCTGCAAATCGAAAATGTCCTCAAGGCTGCCGTCGTAGCGGTCGGCCCACAGATGTGCCCCGGTCGCGGCATCGATGAGCTGACCGGTGATGCGCAACCGTCTGCCGGCCTTACGGATGCTGCCTTCAAGGACATAACGCACGCCCTGTTCGCGTCCGACCTGTTTCACATCGACTGCCCGACCTTTGTAGATGAAGCTTGAATTGCGGGCGATCACGAAAAGCGAGGGGATTCGCGACAAGGCGGTTATGATTTCCTCCACAACGCCATCAGCAAAGTACTCCTGCTCTGAATCGCCAGACATGTTGTCGAAGGGCAGAACGGCAATGGAGGGTTTGTTGGCAAGAGAATTCGCCGTCCCGCCTGGTGAAGATTTTAACGCCGGTTCGTTGCTTGTTGCAGACCACTTCCAGGCCTGCACCGGCCGGTCGATGTTCTTCACATCCTGCTTGCCCAGACTGTCAAACTTCAGATCAAGCCGGTCGCGGACCTGCTCGTAAACCGCGTCGGAAATGCACATGCCGCCGGGGTCCGACAAGGCTTCAAGGCGCGCCGCCACATTGACGCCGTCGCCCTGGATATCGTCACCGTCGATGATGACGTCGCCAAGGTTGATGCCGACCCGGAACACGATCTCAGGCCCGCCCGCATTGTGCGCTGCGATACCCAGTTGCACCTCCGAACTGCATGCCACCGCTTCAACGACACTGGCAAACTCGACCAGAATGCCATCGCCCATCAGCTTGACAATGCGCCCGCGGTGTTCGGCAATCTTTGGATCGATCAGCTCTTCGCGAAGTGCCCGCAGCGCCAACAGCGTGCCCTCCTCGTCGGCCCTGATCAGGCGCGAGTAGCCAACCACGTCGGCGGCAACTATGGCTGCAAGTCTTCGTTCCACGCGGCAACTCCCTCGGCGGCTACACTAACCAAACAGATTTGGTCAATCCATGCAAAATGTCGGCGCGCTCAGGCTGTCCGCGACCCGGGTGGCGAGCGATGAAAGCAAACCGCTTTAAATGCCGCTTGAAACGCAAAAGGCCCCGTCATCCGGCAATCTGGCAGGATGACGGGGCCGATTTGTTTCGGCATTGGGGCAGTGCTAGCT
>JABDJG010000121.1 GCA_013002595.1 Hyphomicrobiales bacterium
ACATCCAGCCCTACCAGAACATCCCGTTCATCATCCAGGCGATGGGCGAATGGGGCATGGTCAAGGCCGATCCCCTCACCCACCCGTTGCGGCTGCACTTCATCCGCCGCGAGTTTGGCGCCCTGGAAGGCATCACGTCGAACTGTGCCGGCCGCTTCGCCGTTGGCGATGACATCAGCCATGCCGACTGCTTCCTTGTCCCGCAGATCCGCAATGCCCTGCTCGCCGGCATCGACCTGCCAGGCGAGTTCCCGACCCTGTCGCGCATCTTCGACAACATGCTGGCCGTTCCCGAGGTCGCCGGCGTCATCGAAAAAGCCGGCGGCGTCGTCCAGAAGCTGGTTTTTGACGAGGACAAGTTCGAGGTCTATGCCGGCGATGAGTGATCATGGCGACAGGACAGTCGCATAAAGCCCTCGCGGCGCAGATCACCCGTATCCGTCATCCCGGACAAGCAGCAAAGGCCGCGCAGCACCGGGACCTAGATGTGAGATTTCAACAGGTTATCCATTCTGACCAGACAGAGGAGACTGGCGAGATGCACAATTTGCTGCCGTGCTGGATAAGGCTGAGATGTTTCCGAAGCTGGAGTTGGAGTTGGAGTGAAAGTTTTCCACAGTTGCAGCATGAGTCCTGCGTGCCAATTGCAGTCATCTGTTGATTTCCTCTGCTAGCCGCAGCGTTTTGGGCTTAGCGCGACAGTTCAAGCAGCGGCCGGCTATCCGAAACATTCTGGAAAGGCTTGGTAAATGGGGGCGATCGTGTCGTCATCACTTGTCGTCCATCGTCCGGGTGTTCATTGACTACATCGCGGACGCTCTCAGGCCAGTTCCATTTTGGGAACGCCTAGCCTCAACCACATCGGTCAACGCAATCCGAAACTGGATCGTGAACCTCAATCACAGCGTGTCCGGAATCTTCGCTAGCGACGTAAACTCTGACCCGCTCACCAGTTTCAAGAACCAGTATCATCTCATCGGATGGGCAGCATTGCCTGGCCTGCAATCGGTCTACGTCAACGACACCGTCCGTGAGGACCGTTCCATCCGATTGCGACCAGCATTCGATGAGGTAGGATACTTTTGCAAATATCTGATTGTCCGCATGGAGAATTCCCATGCCAGATATGCTGCAGATTGGCTGTTCCAAAATTGCCCCCTAAATGTAGTTCTTCCTCAAGTGCAGAACGCCAACACACACACCGACCATTAAGCCGCCACCCACTGCGACAGACTTCTCGCCGACTGATCGAGGACGAATGCGCTCAAACCGCTCATGTCGTCAAACCACTCGTCGGCCAGTGACAGCGAGTCGGCAGGCGCCGGCCTGAACTTCCCGACGACTTCCTCCGGCAGCCATGTCAGCTCGCCGCCGAACTTGGCTGTGATGCGCCGCATTGCATGGTTCTACTCCACGCACAACACGTAGCAGCACTCGACCCGGCGATTGCGCGCTGAACGCAAAAGCCTGCGGAACAACTCGGTTCCAATGCCCGCGCCCTGCCACGGGTCTTCGACGCTCAATGCAATCTCGCCGACGCGCGGAGACCGATCGGGGGTCAGGCGCAGTTCGCCGCAGCCCCTGAGCGAGACACCGGCGAACGCTCCATGAACCGTGTCGTACGGCCCGATCATCCGATCCGCATACGCGGCAATGAAACCATCGCTAACCGCATGGGCGAAGCGCAAACGCCTGCTACGAGGCGACAGGCGCACTAAGTGATCACCGGCCGTGTCGCGTTCCGGCGGCAAGAGCTTGCGGTATAGGATGGAATGCTGAAGTTCTTGGGTCATTCTTGGTGTGTGTCCGACCCTGCCGCGTCGTGCAGACTCAGAAACTGTCGTGACAAGCGATCGAGCTCATCCGGCGTGATATGGCCATGACAGTCGATATGGTGCTGGCATTCCCGCGCGAAACTTGAGTGAACGCTCAGTCCGGTCAATAACCGACTTCAGCTGCGCCACAGCCAGAATCCAGCACTTTCGCAATGCAACAAAATGATCACTCTCCGCGTCATGCGTGATAGACATTGCTGGTATTCCTTCAAGGCCTTGCTGGACCATTCGACTGCGTTCCCTCCGGCCTGCCAACCGATACGAAGACAGAACAAAGGGCTTTAAACACGACCGTGGCGAATCTGTTCAAAAGCCTGGTAACGCTATAATAACAATCACTTAAAATACCTTGAATGTATTGGGCCCGCATCTTGCTGGCCTCTTCCCTGAAATGGTCGACCATCTCGGGAGTGATTTCCCCAATGTCTTGTGTGTCGTTTTCCATCATTAATCTCACTTTTTCAAAAGCCGGCAATATCTGATTGCCTAACAGCGATTCTTTTGCTGCAATGCAATATACTAGACACATGTTCGGCCGATAAGCCGGCATTTGTTCACAGCTCCTGTGAGCTCCAGGAACGAAAGGTCCGAAGACATGGATATCGCTAGCCAGATGGTATTGTTTGCGCAGGTCGTGGATCGCGGTAGTTTTTCCGAGACGGCTAGAAACTTGGGGCAATCTCCATCGGCCGTCAGCAAGCAGATCGCCAACCTCGAAGACCGCCTTGGCGTACGGCTGCTCAATCGCTCCACCCGACACCTTGTACCAACGCAGGAAGGTGCAGCGTTCTATGAGCATTGTGCTTCAGTAGCAGTCGAGGTGCGGGAGGCCGAAGAGATCGTCTCTGCCATGGGCAAGAGCCCGACCGGCAAGCTTCATATCGCTGCGACGGTTGCCTTTGCCAAGTCGCAACTCCTTCCCTTGTTGCCCCGGTTTCTGCAGGAGCACCCTGACATCTCGATCAGTGTCGAACTGACCGACCGGCCCATCGACTTCTCCGAGACCGACTACGACCTCGCAATCAGGTTCAGCGAACAGATCAATTCCACTTCAGTCGTGGTCCGCAAGCTGGCCCCCAATCGCCGGGTGATCTGTGCATCGCCCGAATACATCGCCAGGTGTGGCCGGCCCAGCGGACCGGAGGACCTACGCAACCACAATTGCCTGAAGATATCGACAGTCGACGACTGGAACGCCTGGCGCTTTCATTCAAACGGCGAAGACCTGGTTGTCCCCGCGGCCGGCAATTTCGAAGCCAACAGTGCCGACGCCGTCTACCACGCAACGTTGGCGGGCCTCGGTATCGCGCGGCTGTCGACCTACCTTGTCTCTGGCGACCTGCGCAGCGGCCGGCTTGTTCAGCTGTTGAATGATCATGTCGACGACGATGCTGGCATCTACGCCGTCTATTCGAGCCGGCACCATCTTTCGCCGAAGGTCCGCGTGTTCATCGATTATCTTGCCGAAGCACTTGGCCCCGTGCCGCCCTGGGAGCATGAACAGGCAGCTTAAGAGCCAACCAGTTCACCCGTATAGGCTGCCGGATCCACCCTCGATCTTCAATGTGCCAAGGCGAGAAAACCCCTCGCAAAGGCGACCCTGGCACGACCCACCCGGATCAGTTGAATTCACCGCCAAAGGCTGACATTCGGCATCTCAGATCGAAAGGCCAGGAAATCAGGCTCCCTCGGGCAGACCAGCCTGCCGTAAACCTTTAAGGACGATCTCAAGGGAGTCAGGGTTCCTGATCGGTAAGTATTTGCGGTACTTGTCAATCGTCGCCTCTGGCGAAAGCGCCATAAGCCTGGCGGCCGCGGTCCGGGCTTCCGGCAATCGGTCCAGCTGGGTGTAGGCCGAGATCAGGACCCAGTAGGTTGAGTCCCACTCTGCGTTGAGAGCAAGAGACCGCTCAGCCAGTTCAGCGGCGAGATCAGGGCGCCCGCCGAAAAGCCGTGCACATGCGGCTACCGTCAGGTGGCTGAAGAAATTGGGGTCCAGTGGGCCAAGAGCCATTGCCCGCTCCAAATGCCTCAGCCCAACGTCCAGATTATCACCAAATATCTGAGCGCAGCCGGCCACCGCGTTCACAAATCCTGATCCAGGATTAAGGTCAACCGCCCGGCGAACAGCGTCGAGACCGGTTGCATAGTCGCGGCCAACCATTACCAGAGCAAAACCGCCAAGGACGATACTGACCGCATCGTCATCGCCAGCCGCCAGCGCCCGGCGCGCCAGCGAGATCGCCGTTGCCAGGTCGTCATGGTTTATGGGTGGCCATGCCCGCGTGATCCGCTGTACGAGGCACCAGGCCGCATGAGCCAAGGCCGGGCCATAGGAGGGATCTAGGTCAATCGCCTTGTTGAGCAGATCAAGCGCTTTACGGTTGTCAACCTCACGGATCGTGTAAACGTGCGGAAGCGCCTGGAGATAGAGATCGTAGGCGCCAAGGTTATCGGCCGGCTTCCGCCGGGACCGCTCGATCTCGGCCTTGCGCATGGTCGGTTCGATTGCGCCGACCACACTTGCGGTGATCCTGTCCTGAAGATCGAACACATCCTCCAGTTCACCATCGAAACGGTCCGCCCACAGATGGGCGCCGGTCGCGGCATCAATCAGCTGGCCGGTAATGCGCACCCGGCTGCCCGCCTTGCGCACACTGCCTTCCAGCACATAGCGCACGCCAAGCTCCCGGCCGACCTGCTTAACATCGACAGCGCTGCCCTTGTAGACGAAGCTTGAATTGCGCGCGATGACGAAGAGCTGATTGAAACGCGACAGTGCGGTGATGATGTCCTCGACCATACCGTCGACGAAATACTCCTGCTCAAGGTCGCCCGACATGTTGGTGAACGGCAGAACGGCAATTGATGGCTTGTCGGGCAAGTTTGAGGCTGTGTCCAACGCCGCCGTTGCCGCTTGTTTTGTGGGTTCGGCAGTACCGGCCTTCAGTGAATATATCCTCACAGGCTCGGCTATATTCTTGAGCTTCGTATCGCCAAGATCGCTGACCATGAGATTAAGCCTGGCCTTGACTTGGCGGTAGGCATCCTCAGACAGGCATATTGCGCCTGGCTCGGCGACCCCCTCGAGCCGCGCAGCGATGTTGACGCCATCACCCATCAGATCGCCGTCGCTCTCCTCAACGACATCTCCCAGATGAACACCCATGCGAAATTCAATGTGGCGGTCCGGCGGCAGTCCGGCATTTCGCTCGGTCATCGCATCTTGCACTCTAATGGCGCAGCGCACAGCTTCGACGACACTGCGGAATTCGACAAGCGCACCATCGCCGGTACGCTTCACCACGCGCCCATTATGCGCCTCAACCGTTGGATCGATGAGGTCACTGCGCAGCGCCCGCATCCTGGCCAGCGTACCTTCTTCGTCTGCGCTGGTAAGCCTGCTGTACCCGACCACATCGGCAGCGAGTATCGCTGCAAGTTTCCTCTGTTCTGGCATTGCTACATTATCCATCAGCGCCAAGAAGGCCGAACAGCAACTGCCATCGCACCATTACGCCTTGCCGGACACGCGGTCCCAAAACTCGGCGCGGTCATTGGTGCGTGGAAAAGGCTCAGTGGGCACTGGCGCCCCCAAAAATGTGCACAGAGGCTCCCAACCTTCTTTGACTTGATAGACCAGCAGTTGTTCTGCAGGGATTGCGTCCTTAACCGCATCATTGTGCGCATTAAAGGCTGTTATCAAACCAGCATCGTCGAGGCCATCGGGAAATCCGGTGCCGGCGATGACTTCACTGCCCATGTCGAGCCATGCCTGCAATTCCGCTGGAGCCTGATCTCTCTCGGCAAGTAGCTTGTAAATTGTCCCTGAAAAGCTCGCGACCCAGCTTTCAGGGCTGCGATCGGTCAAGATAAACTTCGCCGAGGGATATGTCGCGATCAGCTCCCGATAAAACCTGGCGGTCGGCCAGTCGACCGCACTTTCGTATCCTTTGTAGATGGTCTGCCAGTCAGGTTGTCCTTTTGCCGCCGCCGCCCAGAGCGGCACTTGCACTGGCTGGTTGTGCAGAACTTCTTCCATATGGTGGCAGGGCCCCAGCCCCAAATGATTGATCGCAAGCTTGAGCGAATAAGTGCCCGTTCTGCCCACGCCCGCACCGATCACCTTCAGTGACATCTTGTCTTCCTCTGTTTTGTAGTGCCGTAGAATATGTGGCTCAAACGGGCCGTTTCTCGACGTTGCCCCGAAACCAATGGTCTGACAAGGGGCAAATGCCGATGGGACTTCTCATAATGCACAGACTTCGAGGCGGTCAGACTGGTCACAGCGAGCTTGATCCAAGCCGGATCCACACTTCTGCATCGGATCAAAAATACCCATGAACCCAATGGCAGCTTTCGCAGGCATAGCTGCCGCGCAGCATGGATGAGATTAATGAGTCCTGAACCAATCGGACCAAACCAGCAC
>JABDJG010000123.1 GCA_013002595.1 Hyphomicrobiales bacterium
GCGGATGACGCCGTGGCACGGGCTGAGCCGCTCGATCCAGATGGTTTCTTCAAGGCCCGGATGATCGTTCTCAGCGCCGCGTTCGGCCAGCGGGCGCTCGGCAAGTTTGACTTTGCATTGGGGATAGCCGCCTTCGGGCAGGCCAAAGCGGCCCATCTCGATTTTCTGGCCCATGCGTTTCCAGACATCGAGGGCGACCTCGCCGTGGCCGGCGCCGGTGGCGCAGATGCCAAGGTTCCATTCATAACCATCAACGGTTTCATCGGACAGGCTGATTGCGGTCTGGTTTGCCTTCATGCCCTCATCAAACCTGCCGCGGGTCTTGAAGAAGAGGCCAAGATTGTAGTGGTTTGAGCTTTTTTTCGGATTGAGTTCGATCTGCCTGCGGTAGCTGTTCTCGGCGATGTCATCGCACTGGCGCCCCATCATGCGAGCCGATGTGGCAAGTCCGCGCAGGATTTCAGCCTCGTCCTGGGTTCCTGAATGGTCGTGGGCGAGCGCGGTGAGCCTTTCAACGACGGCTTGATACTCGGGTTCTTCGGGCGGTGGTCCGTTCAGATCATCCAGATCGCAGGTGGCCTCGAAACATTCACCGAGCGACGGCAGGATGCCAGGGTCATCGGGATGGGCTTGTGCGATCTCGCAAAAAACTGCGGCGGCTGCTTCGGGCGGCAAGCAACTGTTGTCAATCACGTGCAGCAGGGCCAGCGCGGCTTCGGGCTGATGGCTTTGCACCTTGCGCAAGCCTTGCGCGTTTTGCAATGCGGTGTCCTTGTCGTCTGCCTCGCCGGCAGCCGTAATGTCGCGCACAAGCGAACTGATTTCCTCGGACGTCAAAACCGGGCTTAGGTTTGCGGACATGGGCGCCCTCCCTGTTGCGTCTGTCCCGGATTGCAGCCATCCGGCGCGGACTGGGACATTTGTTAGCTGTAGATCAATGCAATGTGCATCGGCGGCCAATTACACCATTAATATCTCAATGTCCCCTTAAGGCAACCACCGTGGATCGGACGCATCTCAATGGCAAATTTGTTCGCCATACACCTTGGCGTCAGGCGAAAGACGGCGGCGCATTTCAGATATCTGGTCACAACTCACTTTGCCCTTGCCGCGCACGCCGACGATGTTCAGCTTTTCATTGCCGTAAAGCGGTGTGATATCGCGAAGGCAAAGCTATCGCAGGGCCGCTAAGACGCGGTTAAGGCCTGAGCCTCAACCACCAGCCTGTTTTGCCTTGGCCTCGATGCGGCGGGCATGGAGGATTGGTTCAGTGTAACCAGACGGTTGCTCACAACCCTTGAAGACCAGGTCGCAGGCAGCTGCGAAGGCGACGCTGTCATCAAAATTCGGCGACATATTCTGATAGACCGGATCGCCGGCGTTCTGGCCATCGACGACGGCGGCCATGCGCTGCATGGTCTCCATGACCTGTTCCTTCGAACACACACCGTGCTCGAGCCAGTTGGCAATGTGCTGCGATGAGATGCGCAAAGTTGCGCGGTCTTCCATGAGGCCGATGTTGTTGATGTCGGGTACCTTGGAGCAGCCGACGCCCTGATCGACCCAGCGCACGACATAGCCAAGGATGCCTTGCGCGTTGTTGTCGAGTTCGCGGGCGATGTCTTCGGCCGGCCAGTTCGGCTTGTCGGCAAGCGGGATCGACAGAATGTCTTCAAGGCTGGCCTTGGGACGGCCGGCGAGTTCCTGCTGGCGCTGTTTGACATTGACCGCGTGATAGTGGGTCGCGTGCAAGACCGCCGCAGTCGGCGATGGCACCCAGGCGGTATTGGCGCCGGCCAGCGGGTGGGCCTTTTTCTGCTCCAGCATGTCGGCCATCAGATCGGGCATGGCCCACATGCCCTTGCCGATCTGGGCATGGCCGGGCAGGCCGCATTCAAGCCCGATGTCGACGTTCCAGTCCTCGTAGGCGGTGATCCACGGAGCGCCTTTCATGTCGGCCTTGCGGATCATCGGACCGGCGCGCATCGAGGTGTGGATATCATCGCCGGTGCGGTCAAGGAAACCGGTGTTGATGAAGAAGACCCGGTCGCGGGCAACACGGATGCATTCTTTCAGGTTTACCGTGGTACGGCGTTCCTCGTCCATGATGCCCATCTTTATGGTGCTGGGCTGCAGGCCGAGGAACTGCTCAACTTCGCCAAAGAAATCGGCAAAGAAGCGGACCTCTTCAGGCCCGTGCATCTTGGGCACGACGACATAGATCGAGCCGGCCCGGCTGTTGGCGCGGCGCCCGTTCGGGCCGACATCGTTAAGGGCAATGAGCGTGTTGATCATGCCGTCGGCGAGGCATTCAGGGATCGGGTTGCCATCGGCATCGCGGATCATATCGATGGTCATCAAGAGGCCGACATTGCGCACCAGCAGGAGTGAGCGGCCGTGCAGAGTGAGCGCCGATCCGTCCGGCGCGGTATAGGCGCGGTCCTGGTTCGCGCGGCGCTCTATCGTTTGAGCGCCTTTGTGGAAACTGGCGGTAAGCTCGCCGGTCATCAGGCCACGCCAGTTGCTGTAGGTGACAACCTTGTCCTCAGCATCGACGGTGGCGACCGAGTCCTCGCAATCGATGATGGTGCTGAGGGCCGATTCAAGCACGATGTCTGCGACACCTGCCTTGTCGGTCCGGCCGATCGGGCTGGTCGGGTCGATAACGATGTCGATATGCAGGCCGTTGTTGACCAACAATATGGCGGTTGGCGAGGATGCATCACCGCGATAGCCGGCGAACTGCGATGGATCGGCAAGTGGTGCAGCGCTATCACCGCAGACGACGCTCAGTTGGCCATTCGACACCATGAAGCCGGCCGCATCGGCCCAGGAATTGACGGCAAGCGGTACGGATCGGTCAAGCAGATCACGGCCCCAGGCGATGACCTTTTCGCCGCGCACCGGGTTGTAACCACCGGCACGTTCGGCGCCACCGTCCTCGCTGATGGCATCGGTGCCGTAGAGCGCATCATAGAGCGATCCCCAACGGGCGTTGGCGGCGTTGAGCGCATAACGCGCATTGGTCGAAGGCACGACCAGTTGCGGACCGGCGACATCGCTGATTTCGGGGTCGACATTGGCGGTCGTGGCGCTGAACGCCTCGCCTTCGGGGACGATGTAGCCGATCTCCTGAAGGAATGCCCTGTATTCGCCGGGATCGATCGCATGGCCGTTGCGGGCATTGTGCCAGGCATCAATCCTGGCCTGGAGATCGTCGCGCGTCGCCAGCAGCTCGCGGTGGCGCGGGCTGAACTTTGCGATCACCCGTTCCATTTCCGACCAGAATGCATCGGCGCTGATACCAGTTTCTAAAACAGCCGTGTCGTTGACAAAACCATATAGTTCGGCGGCCACATCTATGGCGCCATGTCTGACGTATGACATGTTATTCAGTGTTCCCTATTCGTCGTATTCCCGCGCCCACACATCACGCAGAGCGTGCATTCTCAACCGGGCTTTCCGTACAGCGGGACGCTGTCTCATTTATGTGAGCATATCGCATGTAGTCGGCACCAGCCCGCTCCCCCGCCCAACCCAGCCGGTTTCGGACCGCCGGTTGCCCAATCGAGCAGTTCGACGGTGTGGATGATCGGAATTTCTGTGCCCATGGCGATCTGGGTCATGCAGCCGATGTTGCCGGTGGCAATGACTTGCGGGGACGTACTTTCGATATTGGCGACCTTGCGGGCGCGCAAACGGTTGGCAATGTCGGGCTGCAGGATGTTGTAGGTGCCGGCCGAGCCGCAGCAGATATGGCCTTCGGGCACACTGACGACCTCAAAGCCGGCCGCCGACAGTAGATCGACCGGCTGGCGCTTGATCTGCTGACCGTGCTGCATGGAACAGGCTGAATGATAAGCAACTTTCAGGCGCTCGACTGAACCGGCAGGCGGCAAGTCCAGTGTGCCCAGATACTCGGTTATGTCCTTGGTGATGGCTGATGTACGGGCGGCTTTTTCGGCATAGGCAGGGTCGAGACGCAGCATGTAGCCGTAGTCCTTGACTGTCGTGCCGCAGCCCGAGGCGTTGATGATGATGGCGTCAAGGCCGGCGCCATCCAATTCGCCAATCCAGGCATCGATGTTGGCGCGGGCGAAACCATGTGCCGGCTGTTCCTTGCCCATGTGATGACTAAGCGCACCGCAGCAGCCCATCCGGGGCGGGATGATGACTTCGATGCCGAGCCGATTGAGCAGGCGCACGGTTGCAGCATTGATGCCCGGGTTGAGCACGCTCTGGGCGCAGCCGGTCAGCATGGCGACCCGGCCCCGGGTTTCGCCATCAGCCGGGTGGGTTCCTGGTTGCGGTCCAGCACTGGCCGGCGGCAGACTGGATGGGCCAAGCTCGAGCATGGCGGCAACAGGCTTGAGGCCTGGAATATGGCGGAAGACGCCGGCGAACGGCTTGCCGAGCTTTGCCAGGATCAGTGATCTGCGGAACCGGTTCGGATAAGGCAGAACCGCTGACAGGACCGTACGCAAAAGGCGGTCGAGGAACGGCCGGGTGTGGGTTTCCTCGATATAGGTGCGCGCTTCATCGACGAGGTGCATATAGTTGACGCCCGACGGGCAGGTGGTCATGCATGACAGGCACGACAGGCAGCGGTCGACGTGCTTGACGACCTCGGGTCTTGCCGGCTCGCCCTTTTCCAGCATTTCCTTGATCAGATAGATGCGGCCGCGCGGACTGTCTAGTTCATCGCCGAGCAGCAGAAAGGTCGGGCAGGTCGCCGTACAGAAGCCACAGTGAACGCACTTGCGCAGGATACCGTTGGCCTCGGCGATGCGGGGGTCGGTCAGCTGTTCGTCTGTAAAGCTCGTCTGCATGGGACCACAATTGTCGTTATCAGGCGTAGATACGCCCGGGGTTGAGGATACCGTAGGGATCGAAAGCGTCTTTGAGGCGGCTGGTCAGACCCTGGAGAACCGCCATCTGCGGCTCGAACACCGGCACGGCTGCGCGCAGGGCCTGTGGCGCGCGGATCAGCGTGGCGTGGCCGGTGGTGCCGGCAAAGGCGCCGCGCACCAACTGCGCCGAGCCGTGATCGCTGACCGGCATGTCGAGCCAGATGAGGCCGCCGGCCCAATCGAGAAAGCCGCGCACATTGCCGGCTTCGCTGATTGCTGCGAGCACATTGGCGCCTTCGCTCGGCGGCACCGACAGGCGCCAGACAATCCGCTCGGCATCGTTACCCAGGTAGTGGACATCCCTCACCTCAATCCAAACGCTGCGCGATGCAGCCTCTTCCAGCCTGATGGCCTCACCGAAGCTTTTGAGAATGTCTTTGAGCCGGGTGGCGCGAAATTCAACCGAAGGTTCAATTCCCTCAAGCCGCAGGATCGTCAGCGAAGCGGCAGCGGCCGAGACATCGGCAACGGTGGATGCCGATGCGATGTTTTCCGGTAGATAGGCTGCCCCTGAAACCTCGCACGATGAGCGCAGGGCAGCGCTCATCGCCTTTGTGGCCTCAGCGCCATCCAAACCGGCAAGCGCAAGGGTGATCTGGGTTTCAGCCGCCGGCAACACCTTGATGGTGATATCGCTCATGATGCCGAGCGTGCCCCACGAACCGGCCAGGACCTTGGGCAGATCGTAGCCGGTCACGTTCTTCATGACCCGGCTGCCGGACTTGATCGCCTCACCGCGGCCGGTGACCGCATTAAACCCGAGAAAATGATCGCGGGCAGCGCCTGCCTTGAGCCGGCGCGGGCCGGCCAGGTTGGCGGCGATCAGGCCGCCGAGCGTGCCGGCGTCCGCAGTGCCGATGAGGCCGGACAGATCGGGCGGCTCAAAGGCCATTTCCTGGCGGTTGGCGGCAAGCGCTGCTTCGATCTCGCGCAAGGGCGTGCCGGCGCGGGCCGAAAGGACCAGTTCTTCCGGCTCATAGAGCGTGATGCCGACAAGGCCGGACACATCGATGCTGGCCTCGGTCTGCATGATACGGCCGATCGGCGACTTGGTTGCGCTGCCGACAACCTCGACCGGCGCCTTGTTGCTGACGGCCCAGGCAACGGCTTCCTTCAACTGATCTGGGTTTTCAGGCTTGAACGCGGAGCTCATTACATTGTTCCTGCCGCCGGCGACCACGTTATAGTTGAGTGCGCGGTGATTGATATGGGGTTGTCTATGCAAACATGAGCTCGAACGCAAATGACATGATGCTTAAATTCTGCGGGTTGGAAGAGCCGGGCCGATGAAATGTCTACAGGCCCTAGCATCCGGACGGCCGCGCTTTACAACCACTTAACCTATGGTAGTATAACGTAAGGTTAGATTAACACGTGCCGGCTGTTGCTGTAGAGAGGGCGGCGGCGGGGTGCTGCTGTGCAGGTGCTGATCCCATTATGTCCGGGAGACAGCAAGGTATGCGTTCGACAGACAGTGTTGAGTCAAAGTTCAAGCTGCATGTCTCATTCGCCGAGGCCGATATCGAGTTTGTCGACAACCTGCTGGCGGTGTTGGGCGAGCTTGAGCGGTTCGGTCTGTCGGTGACCCCTGAAGGCCACGGAGATGCAGTCGACTGGGTTCACGATGCCGGTGGCCTGATCGAGGCGGCCGATGCGATCGTATATGTCCTGTCGCCGGCCTCGGTTGAATTCCCGACAATGGCCTATGAGGCTGAACGGGCGGGCGCTCTGTCAAAGCGCATGGTGCCGATTATCTCGCAGCTGCTTGGCAAAGCCGATCTGCCGGCGGCGCTCGCCGACACGAGACCGGTGCGCATGGAGACTGAGCAGCTGTTCAAGAGCAATCTCCGGTCGCTGATCAGGTTGCTCGATCAGGACGCCGGCTGGATCCGGTCGCATACCCAGCTTTTTCTCAAGGCGCGTGCCTGGCGAGACAACGCTCATGACAAGGCGTTTTTGCTGAGTGGCGCCGAGGTTAGCGCGGCCAAGGCATGGACGTTCGAGCGGTCGGCCGATGCACCCAAACCGACCGATCTGCATATTGCATTCATCGAGGCCAGCGAAACGGCCTTGACGGGCGTGCCGAACGGCGCGCAGCTGACCTATCCGCCGGCTGCCGGGCGGCGCGCCCGGCGCAAGCCAAATCCAGTCGTGCCGCTGCCCCAGGAAGCGATCATCGAAAGCAACGAGCCGGCCGAAACGGAATTCCCGCCGATCGAAAAAACTGCCAGGACAAAGCGCAGACTGTGGCAGAAGTTCAAGCGCAAACCAAAAACGCCTGCCAAGCCGGTCGCGGATGAGCTGAAACAGCCGGCATACGTGCCCGAAGACGCACACAAACAGGCGCATTCGGCAAGTCCAATCGCCTCAGTGGTGACGGACATCAGCGCCACCGAACCGCCACCGGTCAATGCAGCCGCTGCGATCAGGCCTGCCGAAGATGCAGCCAAACCGGAAATCCCGCCGATCGGAAAAACGGCCAGAACAAAGCCCAGGCTGTGGCAGAAGTTCAAGCGCAAACCAAAAACGCCTGCCAAGCCGGTCGCGGATGAGCTGGAAAAGCCGGCATGTGTGCCGGAAGACGCAGGGAATGCGGCGCATTCGGCAATCGCCAACGCCACAGCGCCAGCAGACCTCAAGACAGTCAAATCGCCACCGGTCAAAGAAGCCGCTGAGATCAAACCTGCTGAGCATGAGACCGAGGCGGACGGTCCACGGGTTAAAGAAACGACCAGGCTCGAACCTGGGCTGTGGACGTTCAAGCGCAAACCAAAGATGCCGGTCAGGACGGTCACAGTTGATCTGGATAAACTGGCATATGTACCTGAAGCCTTGAAGATCTTGCGGACGTCAGACAGCCAGCTCAAACAGCCGCCAGCCAAGCCTGCGGCTTTGCCCAATGTCACAAGGAAAGACTCACCCTTGGTAGCGCCAGCAGGCACGGAGAACCCAGAAACACGGCCGGACAATGAAGCTGCCAGGACCAGGCTGCCCAAGGAAGTGGCCGAGCCGGAGGGCCAGCCTGAGCCCGAGGCAAGCGATACGAAAGAAAGCCCGCTCAAGACCGCTCCCAAGTCGAAGACGGCGCATTCGGTCATCATAGCCCAGGACGAACTTGATGGCCTCCTCTCATCACTTTTGGCCGAGGCCGACAGCGATCGATCCTGACGACCTGGAGCACGATCAGGCCAGATGGCAACGTTGACGTCAATTTGAACTATACGCCCGTACGGCCCCGCCAGCTCGAGGCCGACGGCGGCATTGGCGGCGGTATTTTGATGGTGGTTGTTAGCCTGATCAAAGGCGCAATGAACAAGGGCTCATAATTGGCTCGCGCCAAACGTGTCGCAGGACCTGATGTTGCCGGTCTCCAGCCCGCGCTTGAACCAGCGGACGCGCTGGGCCGATGACCCATGGGTGAAACTTTCCGGCACCACGTAGCCCTGCTGGCGTTTTTGCAAACGGTCATCGCCGATTGCACTGGCGGCATTGAGGCCCTCTTCGATATCACCCCGCTCGAGCAGCCTTTTATTGTCGTGCGCCCAGACACCTGAGAAACAGTCAGCCTGCAGTTCCATGCGCACCGACAGGGCGTTGCCTTCGGCCTTGGACGAGCGCATGCGGGCCTGAGTAACCTTCTTGGCAATGCCGAGCAGGTTCTGGACGTGATGGCCAACCTCATGGGCGATGACGTAGGCCTGGGCGAAATCGCCCGGTGCGCCGAGCTTGGCGCGCATGTCGCGGTAGAACGACAGGTCGATGTAGACCTTGCTGTCGAGCGGGCAATAGAACGGCCCCATGGCCGACTGTGCGGCACCGCAAGCCGATTGCACGTAGCCGGAGAACAGAACCATCTTGGGCGCCCTGTAGCGCTTGCCCTGGGCTGAGAATATTTCCTGCCAGGTGCGCTCGGTGGTGCCCAGGACCTTTGAGACAAACACTTTCATTTCATCATTGCTGGCTGCAGAGCCGCTCGACGGCTGAGGGGCCTGATATTGGCTCTGCTGCGGCAGGCTACCACCTCCGCCGCTGAGCAGGTCCAACGGATTGATGCCGAACACAAAGCTCAAGATCAGCAGGATGATGATGCCGCCGATACCGATGCCGCCGCCACGCCGGCCCGAGGGCAGGCGCACGCGCCGGCCGCCACCGCCGGGAAAACGAAATCCACCACCGCCGCGGCCACGGCGATCTTCTACATTATCGCTGGCGCGTTCATCATCCAGACGCATGACTGACCTCCTGCCCTCGGTTCCAGGCGCGGCAACTTGGTATGCCGACCATCCCATTAGTTGTCAGTTCTAGCAGGAAAACGGTGGCGCAAAAAAGACCTTGGGCTAGGCCTCAAGCACTTCTTCTTCGGCTGGCGGGGCTTCGGGATAGGTCGGATAGAGATTGTGGACCCGGCCGAGCTGCTGGACGAGGGCCAGGACGGTATTCAGATTCGGTGTCGGGACACCGACGATTTCGCCCATCTCCTTGACCGCGGTGACCAGCGCATCGATCTCCATTGCCTTGCCGGCCTCAAGGTCCTGAAGCATCGAGGTGCGGTGGGCGCCGACCCTGGCAGCGCCATTGATGCGGCGCTCGATATCGACCCGGAACGATGCGCCAAGGCTTTCGCCGATCTTTTGCCCCTCCTCCATCATGGCCGTGGCGACGGCGCGCGAACCGGGGTCGGTCGCTACCACATCGAGGGTTGCCCGGGTTAGCGCGCTGATCGGGTTGAAGCACAGGTTGCCCCACAGTTTGAGCCAGATCTCCGAGCGGATATCGTCAAGCACCGGGGCCTTGAAG
>JABDJG010000136.1 GCA_013002595.1 Hyphomicrobiales bacterium
CTTCAACGACTGCAGCATGGCGGTCATTTCCTGGCCGATGTTGGCAGCGCCGTCGCGATGGATCAGTCCTGCTATCCCGCACATTTGCTGTTTCTCCTTTGCACCGTGTTACGCAAGACGCGAGACACGTTTGGTGATTGGCCGGCGAAAAATCCGCCGGCCTAAGCTCCTGAAAAACCTGCTGAACTAGGGCAGGCACTCCATGTAAGTTTCGTTGTCCCATTCGGTCACCGTGGACATGAAGCGGGCAACTTCATCGCGCTTGTACTCATCGTAGAGGCGGTACATTTCGCCCGGCATGCCGCGTTTCACGACCTCATTGCCGGCCAGGTGATCAAGAGCCTCGCCCAGAGACATCGGAAGTTTCTTGACGACCTTGCCAGCTTCCATAGCCTCGTAGATGTTGCGTTCCTCGGGCTCGCCTGGATCAAGGTTGTTGTCGAGACCATCATCCATTGCCGCCAGCAAGGTGGTACCCATGATGTATGGATTGACCATCGAGTCGACCGAGCGATACTCGAAGCGACCAGGCGCCGATACGCGCAAACCGGTGGTGCGGTTCTGGAAACCCCAGTCAGCAAAGACCGGCGCCCAGAAGCCCGTGTCCCACAAACGGCGGTAGGAGTTGACGGTCGAACAGCCAACCGAGGTCAGAGCCTGGAGGTGATGCACCACGCCGCCGATGGCTTTCAAACCCTCCTTGCCCGGCATTTGCGGATCGTCGGTGTCGGGCATGAAGGTGTTTTCGCCGCCTTTGACGTAGGTATAGTTGTGCTCCATGCCGGGCAGGTTGCCCTTGTCATTGCCGCAGGCGACGAACTGATCCTCGCCACCCTTCCACAGGCTCATGTTGTGATGGCAGCCAGAGGCCGACACGCCCATGAACGGCTTGGTCATGAAGCAGGCAAAAATCCCGTTCTCACGCGCCACCTGCGCACAGATCTGGCGATAGGTGGTCAACCGGTCAGCGTTGCGCAGCACATCATCATACATCCAGTTCAGCTCAAGCTGGCCGGGTGCATCCTCATGGTCGCCCTGGATCATGTCGAGGCCCATCTGGCGGGCGTATCTGATCACCTGCAGCGAAACCGGACGCAGCGATTCGAACTGGTCGATGTGATAGCAGTACGGTTTGGAGAAACCATCCCTGGGCTTGCCGTTCTCATCGAACTTCAGCCACATCATCTCCGGTTCGGTGCCGATGCGCAGCCGGGTGCCGTGCTTTTTTTCGAACTCGTCGTGCATCCGGCGCAAATTGCCCCGGCAGTCGGACGTTAAAAACCCGCCCGGATTTTCCTTTTCCTCGCGGTTGCGGAACAAGGTGCAGTAAAAACGGCCGATCTCAGGTGCCCACGGCAACTGCATGAAGGTCTCAGGTTCTGGAATACCCACCAGCTCGGCAGCTTCCGGGCCATAACCGAGATACTCGCCTGCCCGGTTGGTGAACAGGTTCATGGTTGCGCCATAGACGAGCTGGAAGCCCTTTTGCGCAACGGTTTCCCAGTGATCGGCAGGGATGCCCTTGCCCATGATCTTGCCCGTCACAGAGACGAACTGCAGATACAGGTACTCCACCCCGCTTGCATCAATTTTCTTGCGGACTTCCTTTACCAGTTTGTCCCGTCCGTCGGCGTTGACGAATTTCTCAAGATCAGTTGCCATTTTCTTTCGCTCCCTCTTTTTTGGTTGTGGTCCGGCTTGGTTTTTCAACCTACCAATCCAGAACCAATTTCGACAAGTGGTTTAGCCTCAACTCCAGGGGAATGGGCTGTTGGATACCGGGTGCAACCGGCCTTCTTCATACCGTGAAATGCGGAACGGCTCCATCAGCGCGCTCTTTTCGCCTGCAATTTCCTGGGCGGCCAGTTTGCCCACACCGAGCATCTTGTAGCCGTGGTTGCTGTCGGCGATCACATAGACGTTTTCGCGGAAGACATCGAACACCGGGAAGCTGTCTGGCGTAAAGCAGCCCAGACCGCCTGAAGGATCATGGTTCTTGTAATATCTGATCTGACCTTCAAAGCGTTTCTGGCAATGGGCCAACGCCGAGCACCACATGTTGATGAAGTCGTCCCCGACAATGAAATCGGGCGAGTCCGCGCCATATGGATCAACAGCAACGTTGTCCGGCGTCTGGTTGACGACGTAAGGCGCAGCGCCGCCCTGGATACCACCGAAATTGAAATCGGGCTTGTAGTAGATGCCCCACATCTTGTCGGTAACAAGCGAGCCGTCCTCGTCCGAAAACAATGGCGCATCGCTGTCAACGTGGATGACCGGCGGAAACGATCCATCGTTGGTCTTGTGCATTTCCGGGTCGACGCCGAGCGTGCCTTCCTCAAGGCACCAGAATTTCCACATCGGCACATCTTTATGCACGTCGCCGTCTGCGCCCTTGATCGAGACGGTCTTGGGCAGGTCGAGCATGGTCCACATTTCATTGACCCAGGGCCCGGTGCCAACCACCACATAATCGCAGGAAATTGTGCCTTTATCGGTCACTACCGCGGTAACGGCCTGAGAATTGTTGCCGAATTCAAAGCCGGTGACGCGGGCGCCGGTCAAGATCCGGACCCCCTCACCTTCGGCCTTGGTGGCCAGACCATACATCGAAGCGGTGTTGTTGGCGTAGCCGCCGCGCTTTTCGTGCAGAACAGATGTAATGCCCTTGGCCTGCCAGTCATCGAACAGCGTTTTCATGTACGCCATCGATTCGGCCTCGCCTTCGATGAACTCGCTTTCGTAGCCGATGGCCTTTTGCTGTTCGTAGATCGTCGTCACGTCCTTGCGCATGCTCTCAGGCGAGATCTGCATGTAACCGACCGGGTGATAGCTGTAGGCCTCAGGATCGCTCTCCCAGACCGAAACCGAATGTGCCATCAGTTCGCGCATGGCCGGCTGGAAGTAGTTGTTGCGGACAACGCCGCATGCAATGCCGGATGCACCGGCTGCAATCGAGGTCTTGTCGACGACAAGAATGTCCTCGCCGGACCCGCGGCCGGTTTCGCGCAATCTTAGCGCCAGATGATAGGCTGTGCTGAGGCCGTGAATGCCGGCGCCGATGATCACGTATTTGACACCTGTCGGAAATGCCATTTTGCCCGCTACCTCCCGAGTACGTGTGGGCACGTTGGATTCTGTCAATCCCAGGGACTTAAATCGCCCTCAGTGCGTGCCAAATTTGCATTGGCTGGCAATTCAGCATAGATTTAAACCAAAGGCAAACCAATTATTGCCAAAGAGAACCAATTTCATACCAATTTGCATGAGCGATGAAACAGAAAACGATCCCGGCGCCTTGCGAGAGGAATTGTTTGGCGCGCTGACCGGCAAGAACGGGGCGGAAAGCGGCGCCGACCCCGCGCTGGGCATGGCGCGTTCGCGCAATGCCAATTCGATCACCAACCGGCTGCGCCGGGCGATCGAGGCCGGCGCCTTCAACGACGGTGACCAGCTGCCGCCAGAACGGCAACTGGCGGTGGCGCTCGGCACGGCGCGCTCGACAGTGCGCAAATCACTCGATCAGCTCGAATCCGAAGGCATGGTGGTGCGCCGCGTCGGCAGCGGCACATTCGTCAATTACGAGGGCCCGCCGCGGACATCCACCGAGGAAATCTCATATCTCGTCTCGCCTTTGCAACTGGTCGAGACCCGGTTCTCGGTCGAGCCCTATATGGCGCGGCTGGCGGCCATTCACGCCAATCAGAAGGATCTCGAAAATTTCGAAGAGGTGCTGCGCCGGATCGAGGGGTGCGGCAGTGACCAGGATCAGTTCACCCGGTTCGATTCCGAATTTCACCTGCAGCTGGCCCGATGTTCGCGCAACCCGCTGATGCTGCGGATCTATCAGCAGATCAATACGGTGCGCACCGAAGCGCAGTGGAACCAGGTCAAGCGGGTCATCCTGACCGGCGACAAGATTGCCGATTACAACCGGGAGCACCGCAGAATCTTCGAAGCGCTACGCGCGCGCGATGTCAACGGCGCCGTTGAAGCAATGACCGCACATCTTGAATCCGCCAGGCAGGATCTTTTGGGTGCGCAGAGCGGTTAGGGCCTGTGGGCATTCAGGTTGTGGTGCTGGTTTGGCCCGATTGGTTCAGGTTTACGGGTATGAGGAGGAAGGACATGCTGGCAAATTCGACGACGAATGCCCGTGAAGATGGGTCAATCGGGTCAAATCCCGCCAGGGACGCGGCCCATTTTGCCTGTGGACGTCACTTTGAGCAGCTTGAAGGGGGCGACCCTACTGCGCTACTCAAAGCTTGCCACAGTCAAAATGGGCCACGCCAGCACGATAACCTGAATGTCCACAGGCCCTAGATCAAAAAGCGACCTGCAATGTCGTTTAATGCCTTGCACGGCCTCGTTTTCCA
>JABDJG010000142.1 GCA_013002595.1 Hyphomicrobiales bacterium
AACGTGCCGCCCATCATCGGCTGCGGCGTCTTCTTCTGCCACTTGATCTTGCCGGTGTTGTAGTCGACGGCAGTCACGTTGCCGAACTGATCGGAACCCGGGATTACCTTAAAGGCGCCACCGAGCCAGAGCTTGCCGCCCGGATAGGGCGAGCTCTCGACGTGATAGGTCATCGGCTGATGCAGGTTGATGGCGTAGGTCAGGCCAAGCCCGGCATCGACCGTCATTGGCGACCACTCAACACCGCCATTGGCGCCCGGCAGCATGCGCGCGCCTTCCTTGGTCGGCAGTACCCACATGTTCTCCTGCGGCACCATCGCTTCGGAGTGCCGGATCAGGCTGCAGTCGTCGGCCTTGTGCACATAGACATGACCGGTCTTGCCGCCATGCAACACACCATCGACCGTGTTGCCGTCATTGTCCTTGACCTTGGTCAGGATCGGCGGGCTGACCGCATCCAGGTCCCACACGTCATGGGCGATATACTGGAAGTGGCAAATATAATTTCCAGTATCCAGATCCACCGAGATCAGGGAGTTGGTGTAAAGGTTGTCACCCGGCCGCAAGGAGCCATCTAGATCAGGTGACGGGTTGCCGGCAACGAAATAGATCCGGTTCCGCTCCAGATCGACAGCCGGATTCTGCCAGACACCGCCACCGAGTGTCTTGTAAGGATCGCCCTGTTCTTTCAGGGCCGCTTTTTCCGCCTCGATATCACGCAGCATGTCGCGCCCGGTGGCATCGTGCGTTGCCCATACACCGACAGAATTCTCAGCGGTGCTGTGGAAGGTCCACAGCAGGTCGCCGGACTTCCAGTCAAAGGCTTTTACAAACCCGCGCACGCCATATTCGCCACCATTGGTGCCGATCAGCACCTTGCCGTTCACAACGCTTGGTGCCATCGTTTCACTGTACCCAAGCTCAGGATCAGCGATCTGTGTTTCCCACAAAAGCTTGCCGGTCTTGGCATCGAGCGACACGAGCTTGGCATCGAGCGTGCCCATATAGAGCCTGTCACCATAAATCGCCACGCCGCGATTGTTCGGACCGCAGCAATATGTCGTCACCGGACCCATCTTGTGTTTGAAGTGCCAGATCTGTTCGCCGGTCTTGGCGTTCAGCGCATAGACATGATTGAAGGAGGTGGTGACATACATCACGCCATTGACCACGATCGGAGTCGTTTCCATGGATTCAACCACTTCGGTCTGGAAGATCCAGGCCGGGCGCAGGTTTTGCACATTACCAGCATTGATCTGGCGCGCGGGATAATAGCGCGTCTGGGCGTAATTGCCGTTGGTGTGCAGGAAGTTGTTACCATCGCCATCAGCACGGTTGAGCATGTCCTGAGTGACGACACCCATGTCACCATAAAGCGTTCCGCCTTGCACTTCCTGGGCCGCCACCGGAGCAGCCACACTGACCATTGCAGCAAGCCCAGCCGATGCAGCCAGACCTTTCAGTGAATGCCTGTACATGCCTTCCTCCTCATTTTGTTGTGATTTTGTGCTCCCAAAGTAACACCTAACCAAACCGGGTTTGTAGTATTGGGCTACCGCACAATTGCCGGACCGCATATGAATTGTCAGGACTTGACACAAGGCTGAAACTAATCTCGCTTAGGCAAAACGGCCCTCTGATCGGAAGGAAATGTGTTGTGTGGCGTAAACTGGTAATAATTCCTGCCTTGATCATGTTCTTCAGCGCCGGCTTTTTATCGTTGGAAGACAGTCGGTTATCGGCAAAAGACACCGGCCTGGTTTTCATCAGCAACGAAAAGAGCAACGACATCACCGTGCTCAACCTGAAGGGCGAGGTGCTGCGCTCTTTCCCGACCTGCGCCCGGCCGCGCGGAATGCATTTTTCGCATGATAGGATGGAATTTTACGTCGGTTGCGCCGATGACTCGACGATTGCCATATACGAAACCGCGACCCAGAAACTGGTCAGGCGCATTCGCAACGTGGAGGAGCCTGAAACCTTCGACCTCCATCCCGATGGCATCCACCTGTACGTCTCGAACGAAGAAGATGCCGCCGCCAGCGTCATTGATGTCAACACCGGCAAACTGGTCGCCGAATATGACACCGGCGAGGAACCGGAAGGTGTTCAGTTCACCGAGGACGGCAAACTGGTCTTTGTTGCCTCTGAAGCTGCCAATCTGGTGCACGTGATCGACACCGTCAAAGGCGAAGTCATCAAGGATATTCTCGTCGACACCAGGCCCCGGCGTTTTGCCTTGACGCCTGGCGACAAGGAACTGTGGGTTTCAGCCGAACTTGCCGGCATCGTCAACATTATCGATGTCGGGACCTACAAACTGATCGGCGACATCGCCTTCCTGCCAACCGGCATGCGCAAGGAAGAAGTCACACCGGTCGATCTGTTGATCACGCGGGACGGTAGCCGGGCCTATGTCGCCCTTGGCCGCGCCAACCACGTCGCCGTCGTCGACGTCAAAGCGCGCAAGGTTATAAAGTACATCCTCGTTGGCAAACGCTCCTGGGGCCTTGCCCTCACGCAGGACGAGAGCAAGCTGTATGTCGCCAACGGCCTGTCTGACGATATCTCCATCATCGACACCGCTTCATTGAAGGTCGACAAGTCCATCCCCGTCGGCACGGTGCCCTACGGCATCCTGATCGATGATCATTAGGTTGCTCACACTGCTGAGTGTCCTGCTGGCAGTCAGCCCACCGGCTGCAAGCCAACAGGCCGAGCTGGTGCTGACCTACGTCTCGCGTGATGGCGACCGGGCTTACCAGCGCCAGCGCCGCTACACCGGCCTGGTGTTGCGCCAGAAATTTGCCCTTATCGACGCGGTCAAGGCCGGCATCAAGGAAAGCCGCATCCTCGGCCGGGCGATCGGTGTTAAGTTCACGCTCTCGCAGTTGGTTCTCGGCCCGGACGATCCGCCGGCAGATGCCGTGCGGCGCCATATCGGCGAGACGGGCAGCCGCATCTTGATCATGGATGTTCCGCTCGAAGACCTCACCGGCATTTCCGGTAAACTTGCAACCCGGGACGTGATCCTGCTCAACCCGCGCCATCGCACCATGAGCCTGCGCCGGGAGAACTGCCATAGTGCTCTGTTCCATACCGCCGCAAGCGACGCGATGCTGGCTGATGGTCTGGCCCAGTACCTGCGCAGACGCGGCTGGACCCGCGTTCTGATGCTGGTCGGCGAACAGGAGCGCGACAAGATCTCGGCTGCCGCATTTGCCGATGCGGCGATAAAGTTCGGCCTCGACATCACCGCCCGGCGCAACTTTGTTCCAACCAACGACCCGCGCCAGCGCGACCAGAACAACATCGCCCTGCTCACCCAGGGCACCTATGATGTCGTCCACATCAGCGACCACATTGGTGACTTTGGCCGCTATGTGCCGTTCCAGACAGCCCAGCCGCGCCCCGTCGTCGGTGACCATGGCCTGAGATCGAGCGGCTGGCACTGGACCTGGGAGCGTCATGGCGCCCCGCAACTGAACCAGCGGTTCGCACGCGAGGCCAAACGCGACATGACCGACACCGATTGGGCCGCCTGGGCCGCTGTCAAATCCGTTGTCGAAGCCGTCACCCGGACCAGGCAGACAGATACGCGCGCCATCGCCAGTTACCTGCGTGGTGATCAGTTCGTGCTCGACGGCTACAAGGGGACACCGGGCAACTTCCGCATTTGGAACAACCAGTTACGCCAGCCGGTTCTCGTGCACACCCATGACGCCGTGATCGACCGCGCACCACTGGAAGGCTTTCTCCATAAGACCTCAACGCTGGACACGCTCGGCGACGATGAGCCAAACTCGGCCTGCCGCTTCTAATTTTCGACAACCACAATAAGACGGGAAACCCAAAATGAGACTCGAAGGAAAGACCGCAATCGTGACCGGCGGCGCATCCGGCTTTGGCCGCGGCATCGTCCACCGCTTTGCCGAAGAAGGCGCCCAGGTCGTGATTTCCGACCTCAATGAGGAAGGCGCCAACATCGTTGCCGACGAAGTGCGCAGCATTGGCGCCAAGGCGGTCACCGTACGCTGCGATGTCAGCGTCAATGACGATGTCAAACGCATGGTCGGCGTTGCCGTCGACAGCTTCGGCAAGCTTGACATCATGGTCAATAACGCCGGCATGCCACAACGCAATCAGCCGGCCCTTGATGTCGATGAGGATACTTTCGATCAGCTGTTTGCCGTCAACTGCAAGAGCCTGTACCTGGCCGCCATCCATGCCGTGCCGGTGTTCCGTGACAACGGGGGTGGTGCGATGATCAACACGACATCGACCGCAGCGCTCAGGCCGCGCCCGGGTCTGACCTGGTACAATGGCGCCAAGGGCGGTGCGACCACGCTGACCAAGGCCATGGCGGTCGAATTCGCCAGCGACAATATTCGTGTCAACGCCATCGCGCCGGTCGCCGGCGACACCCCCATGCTGGCCGAGTTCCTCGGTGGCGCCGTCACCAACGAGATGTACGCCAAGTTCGTTTCCACGGTGCCGATCGGAAGACTATCGACCCCGAGCGATATCGCCAACGCTGCCCTGTTCCTGGCATCGGATGAAGCCTCCTTCCTGACCGGCGTTTGCCTCGAAGTCGACGGCGGAAGGTGCATTTAGGCTGAATCAGACTGCGATGAAGAACGTCTAAGACACTGAACAAAAAGAGTTTTATTCAGCACCCTTTCAATCGTTCAAAAACCGCCGGTTTCAAGCCATCTGTCGAGATGCGCCAGGCGGTCACCGCCCCAGAACGGCTCTTCATCGACGATGATATACGGTGAACCAAACACTCCGCGTGCCATCGCATCGCCGGTCTCCTGGCGCAGCCGGCCCTTCACGGCATCGTCCTGCGCACCGGCCATTACGTCTTCTGGCGCATAGCCCAGCCCTTGCGCCACCCCGACTGCAACCAACGGGTCGGCGGTATCGCGGCCATCAATCCAGTACTTGCGATACGCCGCCTTTGCGAACTCGGCTGCCTTGGCCTTGTCCTGGCCCTCGATCCAGTAGAACACCCGCGACGGCGGCACCGGACTGGCTGGAAAGTTCGCCGGCAGCTGCATATCGGTCAGCCCGTTGAAGCGCCCCGTGCGCAAAAAGTCCTTGATCGCATATTCGCGCTTCAAGGGATGCTCAAGGGGCACACCGCCATGCTCCTTGTAGACGGCGCCGATCAGAAATGGCCGCCATTCGATCTCGCGGCCATGCCGCTCGGCAATCTGATCGATCAGCGTACTGGCGACAAATCCGTACGGCGATGAAAAGTCGAAGAAGAATTCTATGGCACCCGGCATTCGAATAGCTCCTTTGCTTTGTTGTCCTGGATCTGACCGTCAACCGCTCATGGTCAGCCCGCCGGAAACGCTGATGACCTGGCCGGTCACATAGGCGGCATCGTCACTGGCCAGAAAGGCGATGGTGCCCGAAATATCCTCGGGCTGGCCGATACGTCCCATCGGAATAGCCCGGCGCATCGCCTCGCGCAACTTGACGGGATTGCCTGCGCCTTCGGCATAGCCGTCGAACAAGGCGGTGTCGGTCGGGCCAGGGCACACGACGTTGAAGGTAATACCGTTGCGGGCATGCTCGCGCGCCAGCGTCTTTGACAGCCCCATCATGCCCGCCTTGCAGGCGGCATAGACGGATTCGCCCGATGACCCGACCCGCGCTGCATCCGATGCCACATTGACCACCCGGCCATAACCGCGCTCGACCATGCCCGGCAGGATCGCGTAATGCATGTTCAACGGACCCACGAGATTGATATCAATGACTTTTTGCCAGAATTTCGGATCGGTCTTCACAAACGGACAAAACCGGTCCCACCCGGCATTGTTGACCAGGACGGCGATTTCCCCGAGCTGCCTTTCTGTTTCACCGACCGCCGCTGTTACCGCGTCCAGTTGTGTGATGTCGGCCGACAGGGCACAAGCCTGACCACCGGCATCATCTATGGCCTTGGCCGTCTTGCTTGCCGCAGCTTCGTTGAGATCAAGCACCGCAACCCTGGCGCCTTCTTTGGCGAACCGGCCGCAAACTGCCGATCCGATGCCACCACCGCCACCGGTCACGAGAACCGTCTTGCCTGCAAACCTCAACAGATTTCCCCTATTTTAACCGCCGTGTTTGCGGCAAATTCGCCGATTCCCTGGAACTTGCCGTGATCGATATCCTGTCTCAATGAGCGTTACCGCACAAGATCGACCATTGCACTAAGTGTGCGAATCACTCAGTGAGGTCAAATATGGTTGCGAATATCTGTGCCCTGAGGGAAGGTACAAACCTGTTTATGACGTGCGACTAAAGTTGTAGTTTCCTTTATAAATTGACTAGATTGGCAGCATGAGGCCACCGAGGCAAATTTAGCAAAGCTATGATGCTTGCGACAACTGAGATGACGGCAGCTTTATTGGCGGCAGGCCTGATTTTGGCCAGCCCGGTATTTGCCCATGACGACCTAGACAAGGCGTTCGC
>JABDJG010000184.1 GCA_013002595.1 Hyphomicrobiales bacterium
ACTCGGTCCTCTACCTGCTTAGATATGAGGACATGACGATCGATGAGATCAAGAATTTCCGCCAACTTGGCTCCAGGACCGCCGGCCATCCTGAATTCGGCCATGCCGCCGGCATCGAGACAACCACCGGGCCGCTCGGCCAGGGCTTGGGCAATGCGGTCGGCATGGCGATGGCCGAACGTCATCTGGCCGCCCAGTTCGGCGAAGACCTGGTTGACCACTATACCTACGTACTGGCCGGCGACGGCTGCCTGATGGAGGGCATCTCCCAGGAAGCGCTGACCCTGGCCGGGCACCTCAAACTGTCCAAGCTCATCGTCCTGTTCGACGACAACGGCATTTCCATCGACGGTCCTGTCAATCTGTCGGATTCGACAGACCAGCTTGCCCGCTTTGCCGCCAGCGGCTGGCACACGATTGCCTGCGACGGCCACGACCCCGAAGCCATTGCCGAGGCCATCACGGCGGCAAAAGAGGCCGATCAGCCTTCGCTTATCGCCTGCAAGACCGTAATCGGCTATGGCGCCCCGCAAAAGCAGGGGACATCCGGTGCCCATGGTGCACCGCTCGGCGATGACGAGATCGCCGCTGCCCGCCAGGCGCTCGGCTGGGATCTTGAACCGTTTGAGGTGTCTGCCGAAATCCGCGATGCCTGGCGTCTGGCAGGATTGCGTGGCTGCAAGAAGCGCAAGCAATGGGATGCGCGGCTCAAGGGTGCGCCAACCGAACGCCGCGTCGAATTCGAGCGCCGCATGACCGGCGACCTGCCTGCCAAGCTCGGCGATGCGATCCGCAAGTATAAGGCCGAACTGAAGCAGGACCCGCCGACCCTTGCCACCCGCAATTCCTCCCAGAACACCCTTGACGTCATCAATGCGGTGGTGCCGGAAACTGTTGGCGGCTCGGCCGACCTGACAGGTTCCAACAACACCAGGTCAAAAGAACTGCCGGTCATTACCGGCGATGACTTTTCCGGCCGTTTCATTCACTACGGCATCCGCGAACACGGCATGGCCGCTGCCATGAACGGCATGGCGCTGCACGGCGGCATCATTCCCTATTCCGGCACCTTCCTGGTGTTCACCGATTATTGCCGCCCGTCCATCCGTCTTGCCGCGCTGATGCGCCAGCGGGTCATCCATGTGATGACGCACGATTCGATCGGGCTTGGCGAGGACGGTCCGACCCACCAGCCGGTTGAGCATCTTGCCGCCTTGCGGGCGATCCCCAATCTCAACGTCTTGCGGCCGTGCGATGCCATCGAGACCGCCGAATGCTGGCAGGTTGCACTGCAGGCCAAAACCACGCCAAGCATCCTGGCGCTCACCCGTCAGAAGCTCAAGCCATCCCGCCTGGCCGGCGTCAAAGACAACCTTTGCGCATTCGGTGCCTATGAAATCGCCGATGGCGACGGCCGCGAAGAAGCCGAGGTGGTGATCTTTGCCTCCGGCTCGGAGGTCGAAATCGCCATTGCCGCCAAGGCCGTGCTCGACAAGGCTGGCCACCATACCCGCGTCGTCTCGGTGCCGTGCATGGAGCTTTTCGAACAACAGGAAGACGACTATCGCCAGCGTGTCCTGGGCACCGAAAAGGTCCGCATCGCCATCGAGGCCGGCATTCGCATGGGCTGGAACGGCTTCATCGGCAGTGACGGCATCTTTATCGGCATGGACAGTTTCGGCGCCTCGGCGCCTGCCGAAAAGCTCTATGAGCACTTCGGCATTACTGCCGACGCCACCGTTACTGCCGCACTGGGAAAACTTGAACAGTAGGACTAGGGCCTGCGGTTTTGGATAATTATGAATGCCTGAGTTCAACACGCTTGATGATGTCGATGTCGCCGGCAAACGCGTGGTCATTCGCTTCGACCTGAACGTACCCGTAAAGGACGGGACGGTCAGCGACACAACCCGCATCGACCGCATCGTCCCCGGCCTTCGCGAACTGGCCGGGCAAAACGCCATCATCGCCATTCTTGCCCATTTCGGCCGTCCGAAGGGCCAGGTTGTACCGGAATTGTCGCTCGCCCCAATCGCACCGGCCCTTGAGCAAGCGCTTGGCCGCAAGGTGCTCTTCGTTGCAACCGACTGGAACGACGATGCCGCGCAAGCCGCCATGGATGCGGCCGGTCCCGGCGATGTGCTGTTGATGGAAAACACCCGTTTTCATACCGGTGAGGAAACCAACTCGCCCGACCTGGCCACCAGGTTTGCCGCCCTCGGCGATGTCTACATCAACGATGCCTTTTCCGCCGCCCACCGCGCACATGCCTCCACCGAGGCCATTGCGCACCTCATACCGGCGATTGCCGGGCGTACCATGGCCGCCGAGCTCGATGCCCTTGATGCAGCCCTTGGCTCACCCAGGCGCCCGCTGACCGCCGTCGTGGGCGGCGCCAAGATTTCCACCAAGCTGGAGTTGCTCGGCAACCTGACCAAACTGGCCGATACCCTGATCATCGGCGGCGGCATGGCCAACACGTTCCTGGCTGCAAAGGGCATCAACGTCGGCAAGTCGTTGTGCGAGTACGATCTGTTGCCGACCGCTGGCGATATTCTCAAATCTGCTGCCAACGGCAGCTGCCGGATCGTGCTGCCGGTCGATGCAACCGTTGCCAGGGAATTTGCCGCCGGCGCTACACATCGCATCTGCAACATCGATGACGTCGTGGAAGATGAGATGATCCTTGATGTTGGCCCAGGCTCGATCGCTGAGGTCAATGGCGTCTTCGACACATCGGCAACACTGGTGTGGAACGGACCGTTCGGCGCATTTGAAATCCCGCCGTTCGATGCCGGCACCGTTGCAGCGGCAAGACATGCTGCGCAGTTAACAAGCGCCGGCAAACTGATCACGGTGGCCGGCGGCGGCGACACGGTCGCGGCCCTCAACCATGCTGGCGCGGCAGATGGTTTCACCTACGTCTCGACCGCCGGCGGCGCTTTCCTGGAGTGGCTTGAGGGCAAGCCATTGCCCGGTGTGGATGTTTTGCACAGGTAGCACGAGAGATAAAAAAGGCGGTTGCAGAGCGGTGATCTGCGGTGCCAGAACAACATAGACAGAGGGTTGAGAACAATGAGCGAAAGACTTGAAGATATCGCCCAGGCCATGGTGGCACCGGGCAAGGGCATCCTGGCCGCAGATGAATCCGGCGGCACGATCAAAAAACGGTTCGATTCGATCAGGGTCGAATCCACCGACGACAGCCGTCGCGACTATCGCCACATGCTGTTCACGTCGAAAAGCGCCATGCGCAACAATGTGTCCGGCGTCATCCTGTTCGATGAAACCATCCGCCAGAAGGCGCCGAACGGTACCCCGCTTGTCGACATCATAAAGTCCGCCGGCTCGATACCCGGCATCAAGGTCGACGCCGGCGCCAAGGATATGGCCGGCCACCCGGGCGAAAAGATCACCGAAGGCCTTGACGGGCTGCGCGAACGGCTCAAGGAATATCACAAGCTCGGCGCGCGCTTTGCCAAATGGCGCGCCGTCATCGACATTGCCGACGGTCTGCCGACCTGGGGCTGCGTCAAGGCCAACGCCCATGCGCTGGCGCGCTATGCCGCCCTGTGCCAGGAGCAAAGGATCGTCCCCATCGTCGAGCCGGAAGTCATGATGGATGGCCAGGTCGCCAGCCATGGCATCGACCGCTGCGCCGAAGTCACCGAATGGGTTCTCAACACCGTGTTCGCAGAACTTTACGATGCCCGGGTCAATCTCGAAGGCATGGTCCTCAAGCCCAACATGGTCATTGCCGGCCAGAACGCCCGGCGCAAGGCCAAGCCTGAACAGGTCGCGGAAAAGACCGTTCGCTGTTTGAAGGCAACCGTGCCGGCATCGGTGCCCGGCATCGCGTTCTTGTCCGGCGGACAAAGCGATATCGAGGCAACCCACCACCTGTCATTGATGAACGCCATGGGGCCGCTGCCCTGGAACCTGACCTTCTCGTACGGCAGGGCCCTGCAGGCCGCCGCGCTCAAATCCTGGGGCGGCAAGCCCGGCAATGTCGCCAAGGCGCAGAAATCCTTCACCCACCGCGCCCGGATGAACGGTTTGGCTTCCCAGGGCAAATGGACCAAGGCAAAGGAGAAGCGGGCTGCCTGACAGCCGGCGCGGCGCTGATTGGAATTCGCCATGACTTTGCCAAACTGTCGGTTATTTCTGGTTGCGCCCGCTTCGGCAGACGTTGACCTGTTGGCCGATTGTTTCGCAGCAGCCGCCGCGGCGGGTGATGTTGCGAGCCTGTTGATCACCGATCCGGGCGAACCGGGCCTCATGGAAGCAACCGCCAGGCGGTTGTTGCCGTTGGCCCAGGCTGGAGACACGGCGGTGTTGATCGAGAACGATTGCAAATTGGCCCTCGCGCTCGGCGCCGACGGTCTGGAAATTGACTCTGATATCAAAGCGCTCAAAGATCATCGTGCCACGGCCGGTGCAGATCTTGCCATTGGCGTCAATTGCGGCGCCGACCGGCATCTGGCCATGGAAATGGCCGAGGCC
>JABDJG010000187.1 GCA_013002595.1 Hyphomicrobiales bacterium
GAAAAGCTTTGAACGCATTTGATGTCATTGTTATTGGCGGCGGACATGCCGGCACCGAGGCTGCCGCCGCTTCGGCACGGGCCGGGGCACACACTGCGCTGGTAACGCACAGATTTGCGACCATCGGTGAGATGTCGTGCAATCCGGCCATTGGCGGGCTTGGCAAGGGCCACCTGGTGCGCGAGATCGATGCGCTCGACGGATTGATGGGCAAGGTGGCCGATGCTGCCGGTATTCAGTTCCGTCTGCTGAACCGTTCCAAGGGACCGGCTGTACGCGGGCCGCGGGCCCAGTCCGATCGCAAGCTGTACCGCGAGGCGATGCAGGCGCTGATTACCCGGCAGGAAGACCTTGAGGTCATCGAGGCCAGCGTCTGCGATTTCGTGTTTGATGGCGATACTGTTTGCGGCGTCGTTTGCGAGGGCGGTAGCGAATTGCGGGCGCGTGCGGTTGTTCTGACGACGGGCACGTTTCTCCAGGGGCTGATCCATATCGGTGATCAGCGCATTCCAGCCGGCCGGGCTGGCGAGGCCCCCAGTCTGGGGCTGAGTGAAGCCCTGTCGGGCGCCGGGGTCCGGCTTGGACGCCTCAAGACGGGAACGCCGCCGCGGCTTGATGGACGGACCATCAATTGGGACGCGCTTGACGTTCAGCCGGGCGATGATCCGCCGGTGCCGTTTTCATTTCTGACCGACAAGATCAAGGCCCGGCAGGTTGACTGCCATATCACCTACACGAATGAGCGGACACACGGGATTATCGAGAAAAACCTCACGCGTTCGGCAATATACTCCGGTCAGATCGAAGGCACCGGACCGCGCTATTGCCCGTCGATTGAAGACAAGATCGTCAAGTTTCGCGAGCGCGAAAAGCATCAGATCTTTCTGGAGCCGGAGGGACTTGATGACCACACGGTTTATCCGAACGGTATTTCGACGTCGCTGCCCGAAGATGTCCAGGAGGAGTTCGTCCGGTCGATTGCGGGTCTGGAGGACGTGCACATTATCCGCCCGGGTTATGCAATCGAGTACGACTATGTGGATCCACGTGAACTGAGGCCGAGCCTGGAGGTGAAAAAACTGCCCGGGCTTTATCTGGCCGGGCAGATCAACGGCACCACGGGTTATGAGGAAGCAGCAGCGCAGGGCCTGATGGCGGGCCTCAATGCAGCGCGGCGGGCAGGGGGCGCCGGGCCGGTCGAGCTTGACCGCTCGCAGGCCTATATTGCGGTGATGATCGATGATCTGGTGACCCGCGGTGTTGCCGAACCGTACCGGATGTTTACCTCGCGGGCCGAATACCGGCTGATGTTGCGGGCAGACAATGCCGATCAGCGGTTGACGTCGCTGGGCATCGCATGGGGCATTGTCGGCGATGAAAGGCGCGAGCGGTTTGAAGCGAAGTCAAATCGGTTGGCCAAGGCTCGTGAATTGGCCGGTCAGCTGTCATTGACCCCCAATGAAGCGGCTGCCAAGGGATTGAAGGTCAACAAGGACGGCAAGCGGCGCAATGTCGTCGATCTGCTTGGCCTCACTGGCGTTGAGTTTTCAGATATTGTGCGGATCTGGCCGGCGCTTGAAGCGCTGAGCCGCGATGAGCGCGAGCAGCTTGAGATCGATGCGGTCTATTCAGGTTACCTGCACCGCCAGCAGGCTGATGTCGATGCTTTCCGGCGCGATGAAGCCCTGCCTATACCTGAAGGCCTTGACTATGGCCAGCTGGCCGGTTTGTCGAATGAGCTGCGTGAAAAATTGGAGCAGGTGCGCCCGGCGACGCTTGGCCAGGCGGCCCGGATCGATGGTATGACGCCGGCTGCCCTGACCTTGATCCTGGCGTATGTGCGCAACCCGCAACTGCGCCGGGCCGGATAGGATGTCCGGGCCAACGCCGCCGGCCGACATGCTTTCGCGGTTCAATGTTTCACGTGAATCATTGGATAACCTGCGTATCTATGTCGACCTGTTGCTGAAGTGGCAAAAGCGAATCAATCTGATCGGGCCGTCGACCACCAGTGTCGTCTGGCAACGGCATATCGCAGATGCCTTGATGCTGGCGGACATTGTGCCGGCCAACGCCAGGGTAATGATTGATCTGGGCAGCGGCGCCGGCATCCCGGGACTGGTCTTTGCCATCGCCTACGGGCATGAGCGCGGCTTTGAAATGCATCTGGTTGAAAGCAACGGCAAGAAGGCGGCGTTTCTGCGCGAAGCAGTGCGTCTTACCGGAGTTGCGGCACATGTGCACAACAAGAGAGCACAAGATCTGGCCGCCGAGATTGCTGCAATGGGTCCCGATGTCGTGCTGGCACGAGCGCTTGCGCCCCTGGAGAACCTGCTCGGATTGGCCGAACCGTACCTCGCGGCAGGCGCAATCGGGTTATTTCACAAGGGACAAGATGTGGACACTGAATTGACCGCAGCCACGAAATATTGGAATATCAATGCCAGAAAGCACATGATTTGTGCCGATTCTGTTAGCTGTATTCTGGAAATCAGGGAGATAAGTCGTGTCGCACGCTTATGACTATGATGCTTTGCCTGGCAAGGCGCGTATCCTGGCGGTTGCCAACCAAAAGGGCGGTGTCGGCAAGACCACGACCGCAAACAATCTCGGCACGGCGCTGGCAGCGGTCGGTGAAACAGTGCTTGTCGTTGATCTCGACCCGCAAGGTAACGCCAGCACCGGGCTGGGCGTACCGCGGCGGCCCAATACGCAATCGACCTATCACGTTCTGATCGGTGAAGCCGAGCTTGCAGACGTCATCGTGACATCGGGTATTCCGCGGCTCGACTGCGCGCCATCCACCCTCGATCTGCTCGGCGCGGAACTGGAGCTGTCATCTTTCGAGCGCAAGACCTACCGCCTCCTGGATGCGCTGAAGACGTTGTCGCGCAGCCAGGCCGGCGCACAGGGCTATAGCTATATCCTGCTCGATTGCCCGCCATCGCTTAATCTGCTGACTGTCAATGCGCTGTCGGCGGCCGATGCCGTGCTGGTGCCGCTGCAATGTGAATTCTTTGCGCTTGAAGGCCTCAGCCAGTTGCTCAAGACGGTCGAGCGCGTGCGCGCCAGCCTTAATCGCCGATTGGAGATTCAAGGTGTTGTGCTGACCATGTTCGACAAACGCAATTCACTGTCGGAACAGGTTGCCCAGGATGTGCGCAGCGTGCTTGGTGACAAGGTCTATCAGACAGTCATACCGCGCAATGTCAGGGTGTCCGAGGCGCCCTCCTACGGCAAACCGGTACTGCTGTACGACAACAAGTGTGCGGGCAGTCAGGCGTATATTCGGCTTGCCTCGGAAATCATACGGCGGGAACAGGATCTGCGCGCAGCGTGATCGATTCGTCCACGAAACAATGTAGTCATACCGCGGATCAGACCTATAAGGCGGCGATCAGGAGATCAGAGATAAAATGAACCAGCAGCCACAACGCAGACTGGGCAGGGGACTGGCGGCACTTATCGGCGATGATGTGCCGGAGGAAACCATCGTTCAGGACATCCGGCATTTGCGCCATATGCCGATCGAATCGCTGGTCGGCAGCCCGAACAACCCGCGCAAGCAGTTCGGCGAAGAAGAGCTTGGTGATCTGGCCAGGTCAATTGCCGACAAGGGCCTGCTGCAGCCGATCGTGGTGCGGCCACGCGCTGATGGTGCCACCTACGAGATCGTTGCCGGTGAGCGGCGCTGGCGGGCGGCGCAGCGGGCCGGCATCCACGATGTGCCGGTACTGATCCGTGAGCTGGATGATGGTGAGGCGCTGGAAGTTGCGTTGATTGAAAACATTCAGCGCAGCGACCTCAACCCGCTGGAAGAATCAGGCGCCTATGCCCAGCTCATCGAACAGTTCAGCTACACGCAGCAGCAACTGGCCGACGCGATCGGCAAGAGCCGCAGCCATGTGGCCAACAGCCTTCGACTGCTCAATCTTCCCGAGAAAGTCCGCGGCCTGATCGCTGAGGGGCTGTTGTCGGCCGGGCACGCCCGGACCCTGGTTGCAACCGATGCACCGGGCGAGCTTGCCGAAAAGATCATCAGTCTTGGCCTCAGCGTGCGTGAAGCTGAACAGCTGACCCGCGATCAGAACGAAACTCCAGAGCGCAAGGCCAACAAGCCTTCCCACAAGCAGAAGTCGGCCGATGTCCGCTCGCTTGAAAATCAATTGTCGCAATCCACCGGATTCAAGATCGAGATTTCCGACAAGGGCCGGGCCGGCGGCAAGATCTCGATTTCCTACAAGTCGCTCGAGCAGCTCGATGATATTTGCATGCGGCTCGGCAAAAAGGCTTGATCGACTTTCCGATCAACTTTTGTTGAGCCGGTTTGCCTGGGCGTTGCGGGCGAGTGACAGGAGAGCCCGCTCGGCAATCTCGGGTTCCAATTGCGGATATTGCCTGGTCTGGGCAATCGCGGTCTGCAGGGTGTGTTCTGCGCTTTCCAGGTCACGCAACTGCCAAATCGACAATTGCCGGATCACCGCCGGTTGGCGGCGAAAGAAAATTGGCGGCCGGGCTGATTTGACCGCCGTGCCAGCATTGCCGCTGGCCTGGGCTGAAAGCGACAATCCCTGCAACCTGGCAATATGCATGGCGGCCATTGACAACAATCGCGTTGCGGTAATACCGCCGCTTGACAGGCGGCCGAATAAAGAGCAGGCCTGACCGGCGTCACCGGCAAATACCGCATCGACCATGTCATCGATGGACAGTTCGGAGGTGTCGCCGCACACGGCATTGACATCTTCAAGGCTGACGCTGGCCTGCCCGGCGCAATACAGCGCTAGCTTTTCAAGCTCGCTGCGGGTCGTCTGGCGGTCGCTGCCGAGGATTTCACAAAGCCGGTGATGAGCATCGGGCGCGATATCGAGCTTATAACCGGCCATTGCCTTGCCGATGACCTGATGCAGGCTTTCCTTAGAGTCAAGATAACAAGGAACCGCCAGGGTGCTGGACGATTTTTCAAACAGCGCGCGAAGCTTCGACGATTTGGGCAATTCGCCCGCTTCGGCAACAATCAGACTGTCGGTATCGGCGACAACGAGGTATCCGGCAACAGCCTTGTGGAAACCGGCGCCGGCCCCACTGACCCAAATGGCCCGGCGGCCGCCCATCATCGATATGGACTGGGCCTCATCGGCAAGCCGTTGGGCATCATCGCCCAAAGCCTGATCGCTTAGGCGCACGACGTTGAACGGATCATCCAGGTTGCCGGCAACGCCTGTGACAATCTTGCGGGCATATTCGTTGATCGCGCCGGTATCGGGCCCGTAAATCAGCACAGCCTTGACCGCAGGGTCGGGCCGGGCAATGAAGCGGTCGACCTCGGTTGCTTTCAGAACGGCCATTTTGATGTTACTGGGTTGACAGGAAAGCGGCCAGCCTGGTGCGTATATCACGGCCGGTTTCCGCCGCGGCGCGCTCCTGGGCATTGACCTGGGCCTGAAGGTTTGCCACCGGCGCATCAATGCGGTCATAGGAAACCTGCGAAAAGGTCTTGCCCGAATAGACCGATTTTCCAGAGCTGGCGTCATACAAAGCGAACGAGACGTTGACCCGGTAGTGCTTGCGCAGAGATTCAGTATCGATCGCACTGATTGCCAGTTCCTCACTGCCCTTGGCCTCCAGCTCAAGCCGGTAGGCCATGCCGCCCGAAGACCCGGCCGGAGAGATCCCCGACACGATTTCGTTTCTGACCAGCTGTCCAAGCCTGGTGTCCTGCTCGGTCACTGAAATCGAAGCCAGTTTCAATGCGACCGGAGATCCGGCGTCGGTGGTGCCGTATAATGGTGTGAATCCGCAACCGGCAAGGCCGAGCGCAGCGGCGACAAGTACTATCCGGCTAAAGGTTCTCATGCATCATCCAGCAACGATGTTGACGATACGGTCCGGCACCACAATGACCTTGCGGATCGTTTGCCCCTCCAGGACACGCTGAACATTATCCAACTGAAGCACTGCAGATTCAATCTCTTCTTTTGCCAGGCCTTTTTGCAGGCTGATTTCATCACGGCGTTTGCCATTGACCTGAATGGCGATCGTAATGGCGTCCTCGACCAGCAAAGCCTCAACGGCTTTTGGCCAAGCGGTCTCAACAACGATACCCGGCTGACCCAGCAACTGCCAGCATTCCTCGGCCAAATGCGGCATCATTGGCGCAAACATCTGCACCAGTATTACGGCAGCTTCGCGGATGGCCCAGTTCAGCCCATCAGTGCGTTTGTCCTGCTTGAGGACCTGGCCAAGAGTATTGGACAGTTCATAAATCCTGGCGATTGCGCGGTTGAATCGCAGCGCCGAGATGTCGTCACCGACCGCGTTCAGGGCCTGATGGGTCGCACGGCGCAGCGCAATGGCGTCGCTATCGTCATTGCCGGGCTCTGAACCAGCCTCGGTATGGCCCGCTTCATTGATCGCCCGCCACAGACGCTGGGTGAAGCGCCAGGCGCCTTCCGCGCCGGCTTCGGTCCATTCTATATCGCGCTCGGGCGGTGTGTCCGACAGCATGAACCAGCGCGCGGTATCGGCGCCGTACTGTTCGATAATGTTTTCCGGGTCGACGACATTCTTCTTGGCCTTCGACATCTTTTCCGACGGCCCGATGACAATCGGCTCGCCCGTCTCAGCATGGACAGGCTTGGGGCCATCCAGATTGACATCGATCGGGAATACCCATTCACCGGTCTTGGTGGCATAGGTCTGATGAATGACCATGCCCTGGGTGAACAGGTTGGCAAACGGTTCATCCAAATTGATGTGCCCAGTCTTGCTCATTGCACGCATGTAGAATCGCGAATAGAGCAGGTGCAAAATGGCGTGCTCGATCCCGCCGATATACTGGTCGACAGGCATCCAATAAGCCGCGGCACCAGCCTCGACCGGCTGATCACTGTGCGGCGAGCAGAAGCGGGCAAAGTACCACGACGAATCGACGAAGGTATCAAATGTGTCGGTCTCGCGCCGGGCATCCTTGCCGCACGCCGGGCAGGAGACATTCTTCCAAGTGGGATGATGCTCGAGCGGGTTGCCTGGCTTGTCGAAAGTAACATCTTCCGGCAGCACGACCGGCAACTCCTTCTTGGGCACCGGTACTACGCCGCAATCATCGCAATGAATGATCGGGATCGGGCAGCCCCAGTAGCGCTGGCGTGAGACACCCCAGTCGCGCAATCGGTAGTTGGTGCGCCGCTCGCCGATACCGGCCTTTTCCATCCGGCGGGCGATCTCTTCTTTTGCCTCGGGCACACTCATGCCGTTCAGGAAATCGGAATTGATCATCGTGGTCTGGCTGTCGTCGTTTTCCAGATACGGTTCATCGCCGATCTTAAAGCTCGCCGGGTCGGCGTCGCGCGGGGCGACGACGGGGATCACGTCCAGGCCATACTTGCGCACGAAGTCGAGATCGCGCTGGTCATGGGCCGGGCAACCGAAAATGGCGCCCTCGCCGTAACCCATCAGCACGAAGTTGGCGGCATATACCGGAAGCCTGACGCCGGGCCGATAGGGATGGCGGGCATAAATGCCGAGCGGCACGCCCTTCTTTTCAGCCCGCTCTATGGCTTCTTCGCTGGTGCCCAATGCGGCGCACTCAGCGCGGAAGGCTGCAATCTCATTGGAACCCTCAGCCAATTTCTGGGTCATCGGGTGGTCTGCCGACAAGGCGCAGAACGTTGCGCCGAAAATCGTGTCGTGACGCGTTGTATAGACCGTCAGACCGTCCTCCAGCTTGGTGCCTGCTTCATCTTCAAGCTCAAAGGTGAACCGCATGCCTTCGGAACGGCCGATCCAGTTGCGCTGCATCAAGCGCACCTTGTCGGGCCAGTTCTCCAGCGTGTCGAGGGCCTCGAGCAATTCTTCGGAATAATCGGAGATCTTCAAAAACCACTGGGCCAGTTCACGCTTTTCAACCAGCGCGCCGGAGCGCCAGCCGCGTCCGTCGATCACCTGCTCATTGGCCAGAACAGTGTGGTCGACCGGGTCCCAGTTGACCATCGAGATTTTCCGGTCGACGAGGCCGGCCGCCAGAAAATCGAGGAACATGGCCTGCTCGTGCCGGTAGTACTCGGGATCGCAGGTCGCCAGCTCGCGGCTCCAGTCCAGCGCCAGGCCCATCATCTGCAGCTGATGGCGCATGGCGGCGATGTTCTCGTAGGTCCAAGTCTTGGGATGGACCTTGCGATCGATGGCGGCGTTTTCCGCCGGCATGCCAAAGGCATCCCAGCCCATCGGGTGCAGGACATTGTAGCCACAGGCGAGCTTGAAGCGCGCGATAACGTCGCCCATCGTGTAATTGCGAACGTGCCCCATGTGGATGCGGCCCGATGGATACGGGAACATCTCCAGCACGTAGTACTTAGGTTTGCCGGTATCGTCGCTGGCAGCAAAGCACTGACGCTCGTTCCAGACCTTTTGCCAGCGGCCTTCCGCCTCTTTCGGGTTGTACCGCTCTATCGTCGTAGCCATGTTGTGTACTGTCCATTTGACCAACTGGTGCAGTGGAGTATCAGCAGTTGCAGTTACCCGCAAGCTTGCGTTGGCTGCACGGTTGCAATAATCAGGACCGGACATGTCGATACCCATCTCAGATCACGACAACGCCGGTGCTCCCGTCAGCCAGCAGGCGCTGGCCAATGTGCGCGACCGGATCGCTGAAGCCATTCATACATCCGGGCGCGATGATAAGGCTGTGGAGCTGGTGGCAGTCAGCAAGACATTTACGGCAGATGCGATCATACCGGTCCTGGAAGCCGGCCAGCGGCTATTCGGTGAAAACCGGGTGCAGGAAGCGCTTGGCAAATGGCCAGAACTGAAACAGCAATACGCGGGTATAAAGCTGCATCTCATTGGCGCATTGCAGAGCAACAAAGCTGGTGATGCGGTTGGGCTGTTTGATGTCATCGAAACGATTGACCGGCCCAAGATTGCCAGGGCCATCAGCACCGAGATGAAACGGCAGGGCCGCGATGTGGAATTGTTCGTGCAGGTCAACACCGGGGCCGAGCCGCAAAAGGCCGGGATCATGCCTGAGGACACCGATCAGTTTGTCGAGCTGTGCCGCAATAAAATCGGACTGAAGATTGTCGGCCTGATGTGCATTCCACCGTTTGATGAGGAGCCGTCATTGCATTTTGCACTGTTGTCCAAGCTGGCTGAGCGCAATCGGGTTGAGATGCTGAGCATGGGCATGAGCAGCGACTTTGAAACGGCCATCGCCTTTGGCGCAACCCATGTCAGGGTTGGTAGTGCCATTTTCGGGCAACGGACACAAAGGATCGTCTGACCCGCCTATTCACTGATTTCCATGATGGTTTGCGGGCCGCACTGCTGGAGCACTTTCAACATGTCGGCAAGACAGATGGCAACGCAGCCTTCGGTCGGCAGATAACCGTCCCGGGCGATGTGGAAGAATATTGCGCTTCCATTGCCGGGTATGACCGGGTTATCATTGTGGCCGAGCACGACAACGATGTCGTAAAGCGGGTCGTCGCGCCAAAGTTGTTCGGCGCTGGCCGGGTAGGGCAGGTCAACCTGCCTGTTATAAGCATAATCACCGGGGTCATCGCACCAGCCATCATTGCGGGCCAATGAATTGGCCGGAAGATGGCAGTCAAGCTGACCGATGCGATCGGCACGGTATAGTATCCGCCGCATTGGCCATTGTCCCGATGGTGTTATGCCATCGCCCTCGCGCTTGATCGAGGCGATGCCACTGCGGCCAAGGGCGCACGGTATTTCGGTGCCGCCGATTGACAATGTGCCGGTGGTGCTCGCAGACGAATTACTGCGCACAAAAATTTTATCAACAAGTCGTGTGGTCAACATCGTGGCTTTGAAAAATGTTCCGGGTGAACTAAATACTACCACTTACGTAAGATAATATCACAAACTGATCGGCTTGGTTGTTGCTGGGTGGACAGCAATTGGCGATTATCAACAGACCCTAAAGAGGACGATTCGCTAATGAGTGCTGCTAAAAAAATCCTGATTGTTGATGATGATGACGCTTTGCGCGAGATGCTGAGCGAACAGTTCTCCCTGCATGACGAGTTCCTTGTCACCGATGTCGCAACAGCATTTGAGGGCGTCAAGCATGTCAAGGCAGAGCTTGTAGATCTGGTTGTCCTGGACGTGAACATGCCGGACATGGATGGCCGTGAAGTGTGCAAGATAATGCGCCGGAACGGCTACAAAGGGCCAATCGTCATGTTGACGGCACAGGATTCGGACTCCGACACCATTTTGGGCCTGGATTCCGGTGCCAATGACTACATCACCAAACCGTTCCGATTCGGCATTCTCCTGGCGCGAATCAGAGCGCATCTTCGCCAGCACGAGCAGAGCGAAGATGCAGTGTTCAAGATCGGGCCCTATACATTCAAGCCGAGCGCCAAGGTGCTGGTGCGTGACGATGCCCGCAAGATCCGTCTGACCGAGAAGGAGACGTCGATCCTGAAGTACCTGTACCGGGCTGGTGAAAAAGTCGTTGGCCGCGATGTGCTGTTGCACGAAGTGTGGGGCTACAATGCCGGGGTCACCACGCATACACTGGAGACCCATATCTACCGGCTTCGGCAAAAGATCGAACGTGAACCATCGCATGCGGAGATTTTGGTCACAGAAACCGGCGGGTACAAGCTGGTCCCGTGACAACAGCGTCTATTTTTCTGTTGATGATCGGGTAGTTATTAATACTTTCGTTGTGTAATTTACGCAGGAGGGGTGCCGGGGCACAATTTCGGCATCGAATTTCCTGTTTCGAAATTGCGCTCGGACGACTGGCATGGCGGTTAAAAACGACGTCGAAGTCTTGCGGCAGGTGCCGATGTTCACTGCTGTTGATGGCGCGTATCTGCAGGTGCTGGCGTTCTCTTCCAAGCGAATCAATTTGAAGGCCGGCCAGTATCTGGCCCGCAAAGGCAAGCCCGGCTCGTCCGGCTTTTTGGTGCTGGATGGCCGGGCCGAGGCGCTAGAATACGGTGAGGACGAAGGTTCGGCAAAGATCATAGCCCAGATCGGCTCGGGTGGTTTTGTCGGCACATTGAGCATGGTTGCCAAACTGCCGAGTTCGGTAACTGTCAGGGCGACCTCCCCGTTGCGCGCGATGCAGATTCCACATGAGCTTTTCATCCGGGTGTGCACCGAGTTTCCCGAAACGGGCGCTCAGATCCTGCGCTTCCTGTCGGACAACCTTGATGTGTCGATTGCCGATTTCAAACGGGTGCAGCGGCTGTTCGAAGAGGCACGGCCGTTTCTGCAATCATAAAGCCAGGGCTGCAATAACCGGAGCATGGTCGGACGGACGCTCCCAGCCGCGAGCATCGCGGATCACCTTAGCACCGGTGCACGCTGCTGCCGACTTCTGGTCGAGCCAGATGTGATCCAGCCGCCGGCCCTTGTCGGCTGCGCTCCAGTCCCGAGCCCGGTAGCTCCACCAGGTGTAGAGCTTTTCATCCGTCGAAATGTGTTGACGAACAGCATCGACCCAGCCGCCATCGGCCTGCAGTTTGCCGAGCAACTCGGTTTCAACGGGTGTATGGCTGACGACTTTGAGCAGTTTCTTGTGCGACCAGACATCGTTTTCATGTGGGGCAATATTCAGGTCGCCGGTAATGACGACCGGTGCCATCTTCGAGACGGCGGGCTTGCTGAGCCAGCCGTTCATTTCCTCCAGAAACGACAGTTTGTGAGCGAACTTGTCATTGATCGCAGGGTCAGGCTCGTCGCCGCCGGCCGGTACATAGAAACTGTGCACGCTCAACGGGCAATCGCCCTCCAGGCGCACTGATATGTGCCGGGCATCGCCCTTATTGCAGAAATCGCGTGAATGCATGCCGGTAAACGGGATGCGCGAGACAATGGCCACGCCGTGATATCCGGCCTGACCGCGCTCGGCGATATGTTCATAACCGGCTTGTGTGAAGGCGCTGGATGGAAACTGGCCTTGCGGGCACTTGGTTTCCTGCAGGCACAGAACATCGGGTTGGTGCTCGCGCAGGAACTTGACGGCTAGATCCGCGCGAAGGCGTACGGAATTGATGTTCCAGGTGGCAACTTTGATCTCCACGTAATTCACTTTCGTTGTTTTGGTCAAAGCCAAATCTGATGCAGCAGGGCCCGGCCGAATTTATTGCAACGGTCCAGTAAAATACAGTGCGTTCAGCAAAAGACAGTGGATTGAATCAATGCCAGGGGTGTAAACGAAAATGGGCGCCCGATCGGGGGCTCGGGCGCCCAATGCGCTTGTTCGCGCTTTGCGCCGGGAGGGGATTCCGGCGCATACCGCTGTCCGTGGCCGTATATAAGCGGGGGCGTGGCCACATAACTGGACAACGTGTAGTCTTTATTAAATATTTCCCCAAGTGACAAAATTCAACATGCTGTCGAGCAAATTTTTGTGAAACTTACGTAATGTTTGTGCAGGGGCACCAACCGCGGTGCGCCGTGCATCCGTTGGTGCACAGCTTTAATAAACCGCATGCCATAAACTAACCTCTTGAAATTGAGGACTAATCTGGCTCTTTCAACAGCTTGATGGGGCGTTGCGATAGTTATGTCCCTGTAGGCTACCTGTCCGTTTTGGACTTGCTGGGGTCTTTGCGTTTTACCTTAAATAGTTTGCTATCCACGGCAGCACCTACCACGATCTTGTTGAGCGACACTGTCGTGCGCCGGCCCTTGCCGTCAACGACGGACCATTGCTGCAGGGCATTCTTGGCGTCATCGAACACCAGAATAAGGTGCCCGGGCACCAGCTGGTCGCGATCTTCCAGAGTGACCGTGGTGAGGCCATCGTGGTCCTCGACCTTTTTGATAACGGCCTGTTTGAGCAGGTCAACGTTTTTCGACAGCATCAGACGCAGCGGCGTTTTTGACAGGGGGTATTCGTCGGAACGGTTCTTGGCCCGGTTCTGTACGACCACCCAGGTACCGTCAGACACGATGAGGAAAGGGTTTGGCGGTGAATATTCGAAGCGCAATTTGCCGGGTTTCAAAATGTGAAAGATGCCGGAAGAGACATTGCCCTTCGGGCTGATCTGGGTGAACTCACCCTGCAATGTCTTGATGCTGTTGAAGTAGGCCGAGATTTTCTGGACCGCGGCTGACTGCTGGGATGTCAGGCTGGCCGCCTTGGCGGCGAATGCAGCTGATCCGGCGACGAGGGCAAACACCGCGAGCATCGCTGTAAAGACTTTATAGAATTTTGATGGGGACATTTGAATTTCCTTGTGGGTTGCCCTGTTAGTCACGTGGTTTGGGTACTTTCGATGCGGGGTCATCATGGCGGATTTGCGGCAGGGCTGTTTAAGCCTCCTCCTGGCCAGGAACAAGAATCTCCCGTTTGCCGGCATGGTTGGCCGATGAGATCAGACCTTCGGTTTCCATCCGTTCGATCAGGCTTGCAGCGCGATTATAGCCGATCTGCAGGCGCCGTTGGATGTAACTTGTCGATACTTTCCGATCCCGCAGGACCACTGCGACAGCCTGGTCGTAAAGCTCGTTTCCGCTGCTGCCGGGCACCTCCGCGCCGCCTTCGATCGGGCTGCCGCCAAGGCCGCCTTCGCCATCGTCTTCAGTGACGGCGTCAACATAATCGGGCGCGCCCTGGCTTTTCAGGAAGGTGACGATTTCCTCGACCTCGGTATCAGAGACAAATGGTCCGTGCAGCCGTGATATGCGGCCGCCACCTGCCATGAACAACATGTCGCCCTGGCCGAGAAGCTGTTCTGCGCCCTGTTCGCCAAGGATCGTGCGGCTGTCGATCTTGGAAGTGACCTGGAAACTGATCCGGGTTGGGAAGTTGGCCTTGATGGTGCCGGTAATGACGTCGACCGAGGGCCTTTGCGTGGCCATGATGACATGAATGCCGGCGGCGCGTGCCATCTGGGCAAGCCGCTGGACCGCGCCTTCAATGTCCTTGCCGGCAACCATCATCAAGTCGGCCATCTCGTCGATGATGACGACGATGTAGGGCATCGGTGAGAGGTCCATCTCCTCCTGCTCGAACATCGGTTCGCCGGTCGTTGCGTCGTAGCCGGTCTGGACGGTGCGGGTGAACGTCTCACCCTTGCCATTGGCCTTGCGGATACGTTCATTGAAGCCGTCGATATTGCGCACGCCGACCTTAGACATCTTGCGGTAGCGGTCCTCCATCTCGCGCACGGCCCATTTCAGCGAAACCACGGCCTTGCGAGGATCGGTGACAACTGGAGCGAGCAAATGCGGGATGCCTTCGTAGACAGACAGCTCAAGCATTTTGGGGTCGATCATGATGAGTTTGCAATCATCTGGACTGTGCTTGTACAGCAGCGACAGGATCATCGTGTTGATGCCAACCGATTTACCCGAGCCGGTGGTGCCGGCGATCAGCAGGTGAGGCATACGGGCGAGATCAGCAAAGATCGGTTCGCCACCGATATTCTTGCCAAGCGCCAGTGCCAGGTTCTGCTTGGACTTTTCATATGCCTGGGACCCGAGCATTTCGCGAAGATATACGGTCTCACGGGTCGAATTGGGCAGTTCGATACCGATGGCGTTGCGGCCGGGTACAACGGCGACACGGGCAGAGATGGCGCTCATGGAGCGGGCGATATCGTCAGCAAGCCCGATGACGCGGGATGACTTGATGCCAGGCGCTGGTTCCAGTTCATAAAGCGTGACGACCGGCCCGGGCCGGACGTTTATGATCTCGCCGCGAATGCCAAAATCTTCCAGCACGCCTTCAAGCATGCGGGCATTTTGTTCAAGGGCATCATCGGTCAGCTCAGCCGGTCTGGCAGACTTCTTAGGTTCGGCGAGCAAGCCGATCGGCGGCATTTCGTAGCCGGCATTGTCGGAAAACTTGAAAGCGGTCTGATTGGCGCGTTTGGCCTTGGCGCTTTGCTTGATCGGCTTGGCAGTGCGATTGACGCGTTGCGGTGTGCTGGGGTTATCTTCGAGAGTATCCACATCGTCGCGGTATGACTGCTCGCCGGATTGCGAGGCCGGCTGCGGTTCGCTGTAGGCGCGCGGTGGGGTAGTTGACATCACCGGTTCAACCCTTTCGCGCGATGAGGTCAGGCTGGACGGCCGGCGAGGGATCAGCGTTGTCCATAAGGAGCGCGAGAGGAACGGCGCAAAGATGGAACGCTTGCCGGCTGCTTCAGCGGGATCGGCCTGGTTTTCCAGCTCCGGCGAAGCTCGGCGGCCTTTGGCTGCCTCACGGGCTGCCCGCCAGGCATGGTGCAGGTTGATGAATGCGCCGCGGAAGCGGAAGCCAAGGTGGCCGATTGTGCCAAAGGTCTGGGCGACAATATCCTGGCCGCGTCCGCCAAAAATACGCGACGACAGAACAAGGTCATCGCTTTTGACGTCGATGGCTTTGGAGACCGACCAGAAGAACCCGATGGTTACGGCAATGAAGGTGATAAAGCTTGCAAACAGGCCTTTCAGGCCCAAAGACAGGATTGTTCTCAGCGTTTCAGCGATTATATCGCCGATGCCGCCACCGAGGCCGACACTGAGAACCCAGGCCTGCGGCACTGGGAACAGCGACAGGACCGATGCAGCAAACAAAGTCGCGGCGAGCCAGGCCAAGCAGCGCACGACGGGCCGGTTCAGTGTGCGGTGTCCGATCAGGTTGACCGACCAGATGATCGGTATGGCCAGGAAGGCGATGATGCCGAGGCCGACTTTTTGCATCATCTCATCGGCAATGACGGCGCCGGGGTAGCTGAGCAAGTTGCGCGGAATGGCATCGATGGCGTTGTTCCAGGACGGATCGTCGGCCGACCAGGTGGCAAGACAGGTGGCCAGCAACAGCGTTGCTGCCAGCATGAACAGCCCGGCGCATTCGAGAAGGCGGTTTTGCATAAACCGGCGCAAAGCTGCCGGAATGGCGCTGTCGTCGGTCTCAACCGGCCTGTAATGTACCATTTGGATGCCCCTGTGATGGTCCCGGCATGATGCCTGCTGTCGGTCAACAGGCCATTATTCCGGCCCCAGCCATACTGGTCCCAGATTTGGCACTGATTGTCGGTCAGATGTGGTTAAAGTCCCGTTAAGGTTTGGCCACGCATCGCCTTAATTCAGCGGTTCCGCTCGCGGATCAGCCCCTCCTGGGCGACCGAGGCGACGAGTTCGCCCTCAAGAGTGAAGATCGAGCCGCGGGTAAAGCCGCGAGCGCCGCTGGCCGAAGGGGCATCCTGGGCATACAGCAACCAGTCGTCGGCCTTGAAATCGCGGTGAAACCACAGTGAGTGGTCAAGGCTGGCGAGCATCATGCCCGGGTCGAAGAGATTGCGGCCGTGGGGCACCAGCGATGTGTCCAGCAAGGTCATATCGGAGGCATAGGCAAGGACACACTGATGCAGTGCCCGGTCGGCCGGCAAGGGTTTGGTCGAGCGGATCCAGACATTTTGCAGCGGCGACTTGCCCGCCTTGGGCGACAGGTAGTCCATCGGTCGGGTCGGGCGGAGTTCGATCGGCCGCTCGCGGGTAAAGTAGCGCTTCATGTTCTCGGGCATCTGCTCGGCAAACTTTGCCAGAAGCTCCTTTTCGGCCGGGAGTTCATCGGGCCTGGGTACGTCGGGCATCTCAATCTGGTGGTCGAACCCGTCTTCACTAAGGTGAAACGAGGCTGACATGGTGAAGATCGGTTTGCCATGCTGGATGGCGACCACGCCGCGGGTAGTAAAACTCTTGCCATCGCGGTAGCGATCGACCTCATAGATGATCGGTACATCGGGGTCACCGGGGCGCATGAAATAGCCGTGCAAGGAATGGGCCGGACGTTCTTCATCGACTGTGCGTAGTGCTGCAACAAGGGCCTGGCCAATCACCTGGCCACCGAAAACACGCTGCCAGCCGATCTGCGGGCTGCGGCCACGGAACAGGTTTACTTCAAGGGGCTCAAGATCGAGGGTGTCGATCAGCCCGGGTACTTCGCTTGCCATATCTCTCTCCATGCAGACCCGCCTTTTAGCAGATTCACCCCCCGCGCCAAGACGCCACTTTGTCCGGGCGCCGTCTGGGTCCATATTCAGCTGTGATTCATCGACGGAAAGGCGCCATGAGCGAGCCAGCCCAGAAATTCGAAGTGGTGATTGCCGGTGGCGGACTTAACGGGCTGGCAATGGCTGCAGCGCTGGCCGGACCGGCCGTGCGCATGCCGTTCAATGTGTGCATTGTCGATGGCGCGGATCCCAAAACCTTCAGCAAACCGCAGTTCGATGGCCGGGCATCGGCGATAACCGCCAGTTCAAGAAAGATGCTGGAAGCGCTCGGAGTATGGCCGGCGCTGGCAGACCATGCCGAAGCGATGCGCGAGATCGTCATCACCGACAGCCGCGGCGCGGCCGATCGGCGGCCGGCGCTGCTGCACTTTGGTGAGCAGCATTCACCGGGCACGGTGTCGGCGCATATGGTTGAGAACTCATACCTGTATTCAGTGCTTTATGATGTTGTTGCACGCTCGCCGCACGTCGAGGTGATGGCCGGCCATACCATTGATGCATACGATTTCGGCAAGGCATCGACGACGGTCAGCCTGGCGCGTGTCGGTCGTGTTGCGGGCGAACTTTTGATTGCCGCCGATGGCCGCAACTCGGCGGCGCGGGCGGCTGCCGGCGTCGAGACGATGGGTTGGTCATACCCGCAGGCCGGGATCACCTTTACGGTTGAACATGATGGTGACCATGAAGGCCGTGCAGAAGAGCATTTTCTGCCCGCCGGGCCGTTTGCCATACTGCCGTTGACCGGCCGCCGTTCGTCGATCGTGTGGACCGAGCAATCGGTGTTTGCCGGCGAGTTGATGGAGATGGATGACGATGCGTTCCAGGCCGAGTTTGAACAGCGGTTCGGGACAAGGCTGGGTGCGGTACGACTGGTCAGCAAGCGGTTTTGCTATCCGCTATCGCTGCAGATCGCCAAGCAGTTTGCCGGGGACCGGCTGGCCCTGATCGGAGATGCAGCGCATGTGGTTCATCCAATTGCCGGGCTTGGCTTCAATCTGGGTTTGCGCGATATCGCTGCCCTGGCAGAGGTGGTGAGTGATGCCGCCCGGCTGGGGCTGGATATCGGTACGGTTGATGTGCTGGAGCGCTACCAGACCTGGCGCCGGCTCGACACGGTCATGGTTGCAGCTGCAACCGACGGGATCAACCGTTTGTTTTCAAATGACAATTCTGCCTTACGGTCGATCCGGGACATGGGCCTTGGCATCGTCGACCGGGCAGGCGGCCTGAAGACGGTGTTCATGCGGGAAGCGGCGGGTTTGAGCGGCCAGTTGCCGAAACTGCTGTCAGGCGAAGCGCTCTAGTCCCGTGACAGGCCTTCGGCCTCAAGTTTATCCAGGTAGGTTAGCCAGAGCTCGCCCTGTTCCCTGCCGAGTTCCAACAGGAGTGGCCAGGAATACAGACCCGTCGAATGGCCATCATCGAAGATGATGCGGATGGCGTAGTTGCCAACGGGCTCGAGATTGGTGATGCGCACATTGCGCTTGCCGGGGACAGTGACTTCCTGGCCCTTGCCGTGCCCCTTCACTTCAGCGCTTGGACTTTCGACGCGCAAGAACTCGGCCGGGAACTCAAACAACTCATCGTTTTCAAAGGTGATGACGAGATGGGTTCCGTTTGGCTTGACGCGCAATTCGGTCGGCCAGACCTCGGTCGACTTGCTCATGACTTTCCGGCTTTCTGGTTCAGGTCGCGGGCTTCCTCGGGAAGCATGATAGGGATGCCCTCGCGGATCGGGTAGGCAAGCTGAGCGGCCTTGGAAACCAGTTCCTGGCGCTCGGCATCATAGGTGAGTGTCTGCTTGGTGAGCGGGCATACCAGGATTTCGAGAAGTTTCGGGTCGACCCCGGATGGCGTGGTTTTGTCTGTCATGGGCCTCTACTGCAATCTTCCGTCTTCGCCAGCACCGTGGCTGGCCATTGCCATGGCGGTCAGTGCTACCAGGACCTCGGCGCGTGATTTCAGGTCGGCGGCTTCCAGTAGAGCCTGCTTGTCGCGGGCCTGATAGGGGCTCATCATCGACAAGGCATTGACCAGTGTTTCATTGGAGACTGAGGTGACCTCCTCCCAGTCAGCCTGAAGGTCGTTGGCATCGAGGTATGACCTGAACGCGGTCAGCAGACCGTCGCGGTCAACGTCTTCCTCGCCAAGGCCGGCAATCAGGTCGTTATCAAAGGACTTGAAATCAACAATAACAGTTCTGAAAATGGCCGAGGACGGCACTTCGGACGTGACCTTGAACCGGCTGATGCCGGTCAGCGTGATAAGGATCCGCTGATCGGGTGTCTCGGCATAACTGGTGATGCGGCCGGCGCAGCCGATTTCGCACAGCTCGGGCGGGTCCTGATCCGGCGCTGCGCTGTCGGTCTGGATCATGCCGATGATGCGGTCGCCCGCCATGGCCGCGTCGATCATTTGCAGGTAGCGCGGCTCAAAGATATTCAGCGGCAATTGTGAACGTGGCAGCAAGAGGGCGCCATCGAGCGGAAACACCGGTATGGTCTGCGGCAGATCGGCGGAGGTTTGGTAGGTTTCGATCATGGTCTGCTTTACGAAAACATCACCGACGAAAGCCGCTTTCTGCCGGCTACGGTCAGCTCGTCGGTTAGGCCCCAGGCTTCAAAGAATACCAGAAGCTGCTTGCGGGCCGCGTCATCATTCCAGTCACGTTGTAGGGTGAACAGGGTCAAAAGATGATCGAGCGCCTGTTCGCGTTCGCCGGCGGCATTGAGCGCCAGGGCAAGGTCGAAGCGGGCCTGATGGTCATTTTCATCGGCCTCAATCTTGGCGGCAAGGGCGTCGATTTCACTGGTGTCGACCGAGGCCGCGGCAAGTTCGAGGGCGGCGTGGGCGCTGAGCACATCGGGATCGTTCTTGGCGTCGTCCGGGATCATCTCCAGAGTGGCGCGAGCGCCGTCGGTATCCTCAGCCTCGATCTGGCATTTTGCCATACCGGCCAGGGCTGCAGCATTGCCCGGATCGATCTGCAGGACCTGGCCAAAGGTCTGGGCGGCGACATTGATGTCCTTGTCGGCCAAGGCGGCCCTGCCGGCCTCGATCAGCTCTTCGGCCTGGATATCGGCGGCGCTCGGTCCAGCGAGTTTGTCGACAAAGGCCCTGATTTCGCCTTCCGGCAGCGCGCCCATGAAGGCATCGACCGGCTGGCCGTTCGAGAAGGCATAGACGGCCGGTATCGACTGAACGCGCATCTGGCCGGCGAGTGCCTGGTTCTCGTCGATATTGACCTTGACCAGCTTGACCCGGCCACCGGCTTCGCGCACGACCTTTTCGATGACCGGGGTTAGCTGTTTGCAGGGCTGGCACCAGGGCGCCCAGAAATCGACAATCACGGGCACCTGACGTGAAGCCTCGATGACATCGGCCATGAAACCACGGGTGTCGGTATCCTTGATCAGGTCACCGCCGGCCCCGCCCGGGCCCGAGGCGGAAATCTGTCCGCCCATGCTGAAGCTTGTCTCATCCATCTTCTTGATACTCTCGATCTATTGTTTTTGCGTGCGTTGACACATTATCCATGCGTGGCTTAGCACCGATCATCGAGGCGGCCAACCATCACGGTGTCTGCCTAAAAGGTCAGTCTACCGGTACGATCTGCGGCTGGTGTCCGCACGAGCGGATAAATTCCACCAGATCGCTGGACGCTATCGTGGTCGTTGCCGTGTTCTCCAACGGATGAAAATTGACCACATCGTGTTCCATCATCCTAGCATCGAGAACGACGTTGACCCGGTTTTCCGTGTCGTTGATCAGAGCAAACGGGGTGACTGATCCAGGCTCGATGCCCAACACCTCCATCAGCAGGTCCGGCTTGCCGAATGAAATGCGGCCAGCGCCGATCTTGCCTGGTAAAGACTTAAGGTCAATCTGCGCGTCTTCAAGGCACACAATCAGCCACAGGACGCCTTTTTTGTCCTTCAGGAACAAATTTTTGCAGTGCCCGCCGTCGATCTCGCCGCGCAACGCACGGGCCTCTTCAACGGTATAGACCGGGGCGTGGGTCTTGGTGCTGGTTGCGACACCAAGCTCGGCAAAACGGGCAAAAAGATCGTCTCTGGTCGCTGGCATGGGCGGCAAACTCGTTTGTGATCGAAATGGGGTCTGATTTGATATGATCCTATTGCATTTAGCTGCCGGTTGCGCAATAACACCGGCGCGTCGACGGCCATGGAGCGTCGCGGCGTGCGCACCTTTCGGATGCGGGCGTAGCTCAGGGGTAGAGCACAACCTT
>JABDJG010000196.1 GCA_013002595.1 Hyphomicrobiales bacterium
GCCTTTGCCTCATCGGTTTCATCGATATCGAGTTCGATATATTTGCCCTGGCGAACATTGTCGACGCCGGCAAAGTCAAGCGACGACAAAGCACCTACGATTGCCTTGCCCTGTGGGTCGAGGACGCCGCTCTTTAGGGTGATCTTGATTCTGGCTTTCATTATCAAAGACCTTTAGTCGGATTTGACGAGCACCGGTTTGGAGCGCTCGACCGGTTCGTTGCCATTCATGATGCCGAGGCGGCGGGCAACTTCCTGATAGGCCTCAACCAGGCCGCCAAGGTCGCGGCGGAAGCGGTCCTTGTCCATTTTTTCATCGGTCTCGATGTCCCATAGCCGGCAACTGTCCGGTGATATCTCGTCGGCCAGGACCGTGCGCACCATGTCGCCTTCATACTGACGGCCAAACTCCAGCTTGAAGTCGACCAGCTTTATGCCGATGCCCATGAACAGGCCTGACATGAAGTCATTGATACGGATCGCCATGGTCATCATGTCGTCAAGCTCCTGGGGTCTTGCCCAGTCAAAGGCCATGATGTGCTCTTCAGAGACCAGCGGATCGCCGAGTTCGTCTTTCTTGTAGCAGAACTCGATGAGCGTGCGGGGCAGGGGCGTGCCTTCTTCGATGCCAAGGCGGGTCGATAGTGTGCCGGCGGCGACGTTGCGGACAATCACCTCAAGCGGAATGATATCAACGGCGTGGACAAGCTGCTCGCGCATATTGAGGCGTTTGATGAAGTGGGTCGGGATGCCCAGGTCATTCAGCTTGGTGAAGATGAATTCGCAGATCCGGTTGTTGATCACGCCCTTGCCGTCAATCACTTCCTTTTTCTGCGCATTGAAGGCGGTGGCATCGTCCTTGAAATGGACAATGACGGTGCCGGGTTCAGGACCTTCATACAAGATCTTGGCCTTGCCCTCGTATAACCGGGTGCGGCGCTGGTTCATGGAATTCATCCTTAGAAACGGGGATACAAGCCCTTTGGCCACTGTGCCGTCCGGGCGAAACACTCAACTGATCAAACAGGAAACCGACTCGTGACGGTATATGTCCTTGGACATTTATAGCAATCGGGGCCGATGAACAATTCAAGTGGTCTTTCTTGTGGGGAAAAGCAAGGCGGATTTTGACGCAGGGGTTGGCTGTCACGGCTTTCGCGGCGGCATATCGACCTCGCCGCGATGATCATAGGCATCGAAGTGAATGGTGACCTGGGCCTGGTTGATCAGGACGACGGCATACATCGCGGGTTCGTCAGAATAGGGTTTCCCGGCAACTGCCTCGCGCGAAAGCGGTATCTGGTGATTGATGGAGGGCAGCGAGGTGCACGCGATGCCTTGCCAGTTCACGTAACCGGCGCGGTGTACGTGACCGTAAAAGATGTGGCGGATATCGTCATGGGCCGAGACGAGTTTGGCGAACGCTTCGTGATCTTCCAGCTTGATGCGATCCATGTAGGGGATCGAGATGTTGAACGGCGGGTGGTGCATGAACAGCCAGATGGGCCGGTCGCTGGCCTGGTCGAGCTCGCGGCGCAGCCATGACTGGCGTTGTGCACAAAATTCGCCGGCCGACGTGCCGCCCTTGAATGTGTCGAGCAGGACAAAGCGGCCTTCAGGCGTATCAAACGCTTGCTGGACGAACCCGTTCTCATCGACCGGCGTGTCCGGGAAGTGCGCTTTGAAAATGTCGCGTTGGTCGTGGTTGCCGATCATCAGGTGACAGGGCAAGGCGAAGGCCTTTAGCCGCTCGCGCAGCCAGTTGTAGGCCCCAGGCTCGCCGGCATCGGCAAGGTCGCCGGATATGATGCAAAAGCTGGCATCCTTATGCCAGGCTTCAATGTCCGCCAAACAACGCTCGAAACGTGCTTTCGGATCGAGGCCCCAAAGTTTCTGGCCGGGTGGCTTCAGATGCAGGTCGGTGATGTGGATGAACTTGAGCAAGACGGTCAACGGGCCCCAATGGAATTCAAAGCAATCAGAAAATAGGTAGGGCCAGTGTGTAAGCTGGTGAGCAAAACTTTCAAGGTGAACCACACGCTAAAGGTTGAATTGCCGGCACGGCACGGTTATCTGTCAGGAAAGGCAAATCAGGCTGATCATCAAGGAGACATTCAGCGCATGAACACGTTTGACAAACGCGAGGAAGGCTTTGAGCGCAAATTCGCTCATGATGAGGAGCTGGAGTTCAAGGCGAACGCACGGCGCAACAAACTGCTGGGTCTATGGGCTGCCGAATTGATGGACATTTCGGGCGATGAGGCTACGGCCTACGCCAAGGAAGTGGTCAAATCGGATTTCGAAGAAGCCGGCGATGACGATGTGTTCCGCAAGGTTCGTGGCGATTTCGATGCCAAGGGCGTCGACCAGTCGGACCACCAGTTGCGCCGCAAGATGGATGAACTGATGGCGACCGCAAAGCAACAGATCCAGAATGAGGCCTAGAACGGCGTTTCAGGAACCTTGGCGGCAACAGCACAAATCGCTGTTTGACGCCGGATGACAGGCGGGCGACACTGGGCGCAACTGTCCAGTTGAGGAGAGCGGCACGCCATGGATCAAAAAACACCGGTCGACGCACATCATGATGCAGCGCTCGACAGGCTGATTGAGATCGTCCTCGCTTCGGGGGCGGTTGAAAGCCTGACCGACAAGTATTTCACCAACACCCGAAAAATCGTCGAGGCCAACGGCGATGTCGAGGTGACCTACGCGATATTCCTGCGGCGGCGCTCGATTGCCGCCCTTGAGCCGGTGGCCCGGCTGATCGCCAAGCTGGTGCCGGAAGCACAGGTCAAGCGGTTCTATCAGGATGGTGAGATTGTCCCCTCCGAGCGCAAACTGATGGAAGTATCCGGGCCGATGTCGAAACTTTCCGAAGTTGAGACATTGATGCTGCAAAAAACCGGGTTCCCGTGTGTCAGTGCCAATAATGCCTATGAAATGTGCCGGGCGGTGCCCAATGCCTCGTTTCTCGATATGCACGCGCGGCACGGGTCGGGCGCGGAAATGAACATTCTGGCGGCCTACGGCGCCTCGGTGGGCAGCACGGCGGCCAAGGCAAAGGACCCGGCAATCAAGGGGTTCGTGGGCTCGTCGCAGGATATCACGTCGCCGTTGTTCGGGGCGCCGCGTGGTCTGGGGACCATGCCGCATGCCCTGATCGGATACACAAACGCAGATGTGCTGGAAGCGACAAAGCTGTTTGCCGACATGTTGCCTGAAGCCACGGCGCTCATTGCCCTGGTGGACTACCGGGCTGCGGAAACAACCGACTCTCTGAGATGCGCCCGGTGGTTCTATGAAGAGGCAAAGCTGCAGGACAAGGGTAAAACGTTCGGCGTGCGGCTCGATACCCATGGAGCGCGGTTTGCAGAAGGTCTCGACTATGAAAAGTCGGTGGAGACCGTTGGCGCCTGGCTTGATACGGACGGTGAGTACAACATTGTTGAACGCGTGCTCGGCCAGCAGGTGTTCCAGCTTGATACCGACAACATCCTGGTTGACCGGGTGCGGCGTATCCTGTTTGGTGCCGGTGTTTCGGTCGCTTCGATCATTCATGCCCGCCAGGCGCTGGACGAGGCGGGTTACAAAGATACCCAGATTGTTGCCTCGTCAGGTTTCGGCCCGCAAAAGTGTGTTATCACCGGCGCTGCCCGTACACCGGTCGACATGATCGGCACCGGGTCGTTTCTGCCGGCCACGTTGACGGAGACCTACGCCACTGCCGACATCATTTCCTATGATGGCAAGAAGCTGGTGAAAACCGGGCGCGAATTCCTCTTTGAGTAGCCTGTCTTCGAGCAGGCTCGCCTGAAGGCAAAATTCGGACGATGTCTGTGTAGGCTTTAAATGGCTATTGGCCGGGCCGCGGTGCTTGTTTGCCAGAGGCAAACACCGGCAGGGTTGACGTGTCCGAAATGTGACTATCGTCACATCGCAGTTCCCACCACACGGGTACGATCTTTCATGAAACCGGTTGTGACCGGCACTGAGAACGTGTTGGAACCACAACCAGTATGTCCACAACCACGTCGTCGAAATGACGACAATTGCCATGACCATGGGAGGTTAAACCAATGTCCATACCCCAATTGAAAAAATTGGCCGGCGCCGCATTCGTGGCCGGCTTTGTGGCCTTGCCGCTCAGCACAACTGCACAGGCAGCGGTAACTGCAAGCATCGATATTTCGACACAGCGCATGAAGGTGAGTGTCGACGGCTTTCATTACGCGACATGGAAGGTTTCAACCGGCGCACGCGGGTACCGCACGCCGACCGGTACCTGGCGTCCGAAATGGATGTCGAAAATGCACTACTCGCGAAAGTACAACAATGCGCCCATGCCGTATTCGATCTTTTTCAAGGGCGGTTATGCCGTTCATGGCACCGATGCCATCCGGCGGCTTGGACGCCCGGCATCGCACGGCTGCATTCGGCTGCATCCAAAAAATGCCCGCACGCTGTTTTCGCTCGTGAAGCAGCACGGCATGGCCAACACCAATATCACGATCCGTCACTGAGAGACGGCAATCCATCAGGAGCCTGATGAAGTGCCCGGGGCCTAGATCAGTTCACGTTTTGATGGAAACATCAAAACGTGAGAAAACTGATCGTCGTCAATATGTTAGAGGGCGATTCACATCTTTGATTGATTCAATCATAGATGATCGCGCTCTCATGCTCCGGGCGCTTTTCGCTTCAGCTGCCGAACACGCGCTTGAAAATCATGTCGACGTGTTTGGTGTGGTAGCCGAGGTCGAACAGGGCGTCGATGTCAGCCGGCGGCAAGGCTGCCGTGACATCGGCGTCAGCTTTCAACAGTTCGAGGAAATTTCCTTCGCCGCGCCAGACCGGCATGGCGTTGCGCTGGACGAAGGTGTAGGCATCCTCGCGGCTGACGCCAGCCTGGGTGAGGGCCAACAGAACGCGCTGTGAGTGGACTAGGCCGCCCAAACGGTCAAGGTTTTTGCGCATGTTCTCCGGATAGACCAGCAGCTTGGAAATGACACCGGTGAGCCGCCTGAGCGCAAAATCGAGGTGGACGGTTGCATCAGGGCCGATACCTCGCTCGACGGAAGAGTGCGAGATATCGCGTTCATGCCACAAGGCGACGTTTTCCAGTGCCGGTGTGACGGCGGAGCGAACCAGCCGGGCCAGACCGGTCAGGTTTTCGGTCAGTACCGGGTTGCGCTTGTGCGGCATGGCTGAAGAGCCCTTCTGGCCGGGCGCAAAGTACTCTTCGACTTCCAGAACCTCGGTGCGCTGCAGGTGCCGGATTTCGGTGGCAAGGCGTTCGACGGATGAGGCAATCACGCCGAGGACCGAAAAATACATCGCATGGCGGTCGCGCGGTATGACCTGCGTTGAGACCGGCTCGGCGATGAGACCCATAGCGTCTGCGACGTGCTCTTCTACAGCCGGGTCGATGTTGGCGAAAGTGCCGACGGCGCCCGAGATCGCACAGGTTGCAACGTCGGCGCGGGCAAATTGCAGGCGCTCGCGGCAACGGTCAAATTCAGCATAGGCCTGCGCCAGTTTCAGCCCGAAGGTGGTCGGCTCGGCATGAATGCCATGGCTGCGGCCGATGGTAAGTGTGTCCTTGTGTTCGATGGCGCGCTCCTTGAGAGCGGCCAACAGCGCATTGAGATCTTGCAGCAGCAGATCGGCGGCGCGCACAAGCTGGACGTTGAAACAGGTATCCAGGACATCCGAAGAGGTCATTCCCTGGTGGACAAAACGGGCCTCCGGGCCGACGATCTCGGCCAGATGGGTGAGGAAGGCGATGACGTCGTGCTTGGTCTCGCGCTCGATCTCATCTATGCGGTCAACGTTGAATTGGGATTTGCCGGCCTTGTCCCAGACGGTCTTGGCGGCCGCTTCAGGGATCACGCCGAGTTTTGCCTGGGCATCGGCAGCATGCGCTTCGATTTCGTACCAGATTCGGAATTTGCTTTCAGGCGACCAGATGGCGGCCATTTCCTTGGCGGTGTAACGCGGGATCATAAAGGAGCCTCTGTGCGGCTGGAGAGAGTGATTGAGTCGTCGTTTAGAGCATGTTTTGCTTATACGGAACCATTTGATGGTCCAAATCGGTTCACTCGGCTAGTTACGGAACGCAGCGCGATGTGGTGCATCGGGCAAGTTTCGTAACGACGTCCGATGGGCCGATTTGGTCCACCATCGTGCTGGAAGCGCGTCTCCGACACGACATGGCCGGGTTTTCGCGCCCGCTGGACATCGTTACAGTCCACTTGTGGTCAGCCAGACCACGGCGTGGACTGGGCTCTAGCCAGCAGACGCGAAAACCCGGTCAAATGATTCCGTATAAGCAAAACATGCTCTAGCAGACGCGATGCGTCCGCTCAACGCGTCAAGGTGCCGTCACCGGAATAGCAATGAACCGGCTGTCGGGGCCTTCAAAGCC
>JABDJG010000210.1 GCA_013002595.1 Hyphomicrobiales bacterium
ATCTCAGGTGGATCCACTGTATCGGCGCCGGCGTTGAGCACATGCTGCCGATGGACTGGCTGCCAACCGGCGTCCAGATCACCAACAATAAGGGCGTTCACGCCAGCAAGGCCGGCGAATACGGCCTCATGGCCGTCTTGATGCTGCACAACCACATCGCGCAGATCGTCACCAATCAGCGCCGGCACAAGTTTGAATCGCTCTATTCGACACCGCTTGCCGGCAGGACAATCGTCATTGCCGGCACCGGCTCGCTGGGCGGCGCAGCGGCGCAAAAGCTGGCCCTGCTCGGCCCTCATATTATCGGCGTCAACCGCCACGGCCGGCCCGTCGAAGGCTGCAACGAGGTGGTCACGATCAGCAACATCGACGATGTGCTACCGCGCGCCGATTACCTCTATCTCGCCCTGCCCGACACGCCGGAAACCACAGGCCTGATGGACAGTCGCCGCCTCGACCTGCTCAAACCGGCCTGCGGTATCGTCAACATCGGCCGCGAGCCTGTCATGGACTATGCCCACCTGTGCGCAAAACTGCGCAATGGCAGCCTGGCCGCTGCCATCCTCGATGTGTTCTCGCCCGAGCCCATTGCCGGCGACTCATCGCTTTGGGATGTGCCCAACCTCGTCATCACACCACATGTATCAGCCGATGATGGTGACAGCTATGTGCCGCTGACGCTCGAATTGTTTTTCCGCAACCTTGAACGCTACCTGGCCGGCACCGACCTGCTCAATCCGGTCAACCCTGAACTCGGTTATTGACGCTTGCCGCCGGCATTGTTCCGTTGCGGGACCAGATAGTTCAGATTTGTTGCATCGATACCACAAGCCGCCGGCAAATCGAGTTTGAAAAACCGCAGTAAGTTATTGAAATGGCTTGGATGTGCGGCAAGCGAGCTCCGTGTAACCTTCATTTCCAAACAAGCGACGTAAAATGACTTCGCAAGCTAACCCATGCTAGGTTTCTCCTATTGGGGGCAATAAGATTCCACTTCGTAGAAGGCAACACATCCAATGAGACGCAATCTGGTTTTGGGCGCTTCGCTCATCGCACTTTGTCTGTCCGGTTCAGGCTTCGCCCAGGCGCAAGAGGCCTATGACTGGTCAGGTCCTTATTTCGGCATCAAGGGCGGTGGTGCAATCGACGGTTCATCTTCCATCGGCCCCACCAGCGACTACGATGTCGATGGGTTTCTTATCGGGATAATGGGTGGTTACAACTTCCAGCAGGGCAATCTGGTATTCGGCTTGGACACCGACAGCGCTTTTTCCGGCATCGATGGCAGCGGCACGTGCGGTTTCGCCACATGTACCACCGAAATTGATTACCTTGGCACGACTCGTGCGCGGGTTGGCTACGCGATGGACAGATTTCTTCCGTATGCGACGGGAGGTTTGGCATCTGCACTCGTTGACGGCAGTTTGGGACCCTTCAACGCAAAGTCCAAATTTCACCTCGGCTTTGCAGTCGGCGGCGGCCTCGAATGGGCAATTACCGATGGCTGGTCGGCCCGCGCTGAATATCTGTACATCGATCTCGAAGATGAAAGCCATAACTTTGGGGTTGGACGCGCAACCATCGACGTCAGCGATATGCACGTCATTCGCGCCGGCGTCAGCATGAATACCGGCTGGATCTGGGACAGCATTCTCGGCCGGTAGCCGGGCGAGTGACGATGCGTTACTGCGACCACCCGGTGTTGGTTGCAATTGGCGCATCATGGCTAAGGCTTCGTTAACGGTCTAGGCGGTAGATTGCAGGTGACTCACACCGCAATCGACCGCCAAAGGGCCGCGACTTGATGACTTCCGAAACTGCAGCATCGCCAGCAGGCGCCGCAAACATCCGTGTCCTCGTTATCGATGACGACGAAGATGCCGCCATCGGCGTTCAGGAGTTGCTCGAAATGGAGGGCCACACTGTTGCGGTGGCATATGACGGGACTGCTGCGATGCAGGCTGCCGTCATGATGAACCCTGATGTTGCCATCGTCGACTTGCGCCTGAAGGGCGAATGGGGCCTGGATGTCGTGCAGTCCCTGCGTGACCAGTTCCCCGACATCGTCAACGTCATCATGACCGGCGAATCCGACAGCACCACGGTCATCAAGGCGTTGCGCCAGGGTGTGTACGACTATCTGACCAAGCCGTTCCAGCCGGACCAGTTGATCGGTGTCGTTGACCGCACTGCCGAAAAGATCCGGTTGCAGGAAGAACGCCATCGCATGATGAACGCCCTGTCGTCGGCCAGGGACACCGCCGAACTTGCCAGTAAATCCAAAACCGAATTCCTGACCCGCCTGAGCGGCGAACTCGGCGATCAGTTTTCCAGCATCGTCAAATTGTCATCGGTGATTTCCGATCAACAGCTCGGTCCGATCGACAACCCGGGTTACGTCAAATGTGCCGCGGGTGTTTCCGATGCCTGCCGCCGGTTGTCGCGCATCATGTTGTGGATCGGCGAACTGGGCCAGCTAGAAACCGGCGCCATGAAGGCCAACAATGCACCGTTTGATCTCGAAAAAACGATCCGCGGCGTCAGTGGTGTCTTTCAACAGATGATCGACGCCAAAAAACTGCGCTTCAACATCAACTGCGAAACGAACCTGCCGGCGCTCAACAGCGATGCAGAACATTTTGCGCGCATATTCGGCCACCTGATATCCAACGCCGTGAAATTCTCCAAACCATCCGGCTCCATTGAGATCACCGCCCTGGTTGACGGCTTCGGCGAACTGCGGATCGATATCGCCGATGAAGGTGTCGGCATCCCCGAAAAGCAGCTTGCTCTGGCGATGGCCCCGTTTGGCCGACTCGGCAACAACCTGGACCCGGATTCCTACGGTGTCGGCCTTGGCTTGCCGCTGGCAGAAAAGTTCGTCAAGCTGCTTGGCGGACGCATGAGCATCGAAAGCGCCGAGAACAGTGGCACCAGGGTCCAGTTGCTGTTTGCCAAGGACATTATTTGCGAGAACGCCCCGCAAGCCTTGAGCGCCTGAGGCCACACACTCGATTGTCTAGCATTGGTGTCTCACCTGACATTGTGATAGTACCCAGATCTAGAGCCGTTCATTGTTATGTTGTACTGCTCTAACGGGGGCTGTGATGCCCACAGCATCAGGGGTCGTGAGGCAATGGCGGACAAACCGGGCACAGGCAAATATGCCTTGATCACAGGCGCATCTGGCGGCATCGGCGAAGAATTCGCCAGATTGCTCGCCGCTGAGGGCTATCAGCTGGTCATAGTCGCCCGCAATGAAGACCAGCTCAATCGCGTGGCCGGCATTCTCAACTCCAAGCACCGGGCGACCGTCTCGCCCATCGCGATGGATCTTTCAGCGCTTGATGCGGCCAAAAGTCTGGTACAGGAACTGCACACCCGCGGATTTTCGCCCGACGTTGTGATCAACAATGCCGGCTACGGCATCTGCGGTCACACGCTCGATACACCTGTTGAAGACTATCTCAACATGCTCGATCTGAACGTGCGCACCTTGACGGAACTGAGCCTGAATCTGTTGCCGGCCATGCTCAAGCGCAAACGTGGCGGTATCTTGAATGTCGCATCGTTGGCCGCATTTGTCCCTGGCCCCTACATGTCCGTTTATCATGCCAGCAAGGCCTATGTGCTGTCCTTCACCGAAGGGCTGGCCAGCGAATACGCCGGCACCGGTGTCACGATATCTGCGCTGTGTCCCGGCTACGTCATGACCGGTTTCCAGTCACGGGCCAGCATGGATGAGATCCGCTTCATCAAAATGGCGCCGAAGTTGACTGCCGAAGAGCTGGTCACGATGGCATGGGAAAATTTCAAACGCGGCGACCGAGTCATCATACCTGGCCTGTCGAACAAGTTTTCTGCCTTCGCTGCCCGCCATCTGCCGCACCACCTGGTCATGCAGGTCCTGCGCCGGATCAACAAGCCGGCCGAGGAAGCATATATCCATGAACAGGCTTGACGGAAAAACCGTCCTCATCACGGGCGGCGCCAGAGGCATTGGCAGATGCTGCGCCGAGATGATGATGCGCGAGGGCGCCGAAGTTGCAATCAGCGATATCGATATTGCATCGGCACGGCAAACCGCAGATGACATCGGCGTTGCACTGGCTTTGCAGCACGATGTCACCAGGCTTGACGACTGGCATGCGGCAATAAACGCCACCCGGGATGCTTTCGGTAGCCTCAATGTGCTGGTCAACAATGCCGGCATCGTCATTCCCGGCAGCGTTGAAAGCCTCGATGAGGCCGACTGGGACCGCACGATGGACGTCGATCTCAAATCGGTCTTTCTCGGCTGCAAGGCAGCCCTGCCCCTGATGGCAACTGGGACGCCGGGCTCGATCGTCAACATCTCATCGATTGCAGCGCTCGTTGCCGGGCACAATTTTGCTGCCTACAACGCTGCCAAGGCCGGCGTGCTGCTGTTGACCAAGTCGGTCGCTCTCCACGCGGCCCGCAAAGGCTACGGTGTGCGCTGCAACTCGGTACATCCCGCTTTCATCGACACCGGCATGGTCGATGAGGTGGTTCGCGCCGACACGCCTCAGCAGGCCCGGGAAAAACTGGCAAAGCAGGTCCCGCTCGGCACCATCGGTACGGTCGAGGATGTCGGCTGGGCCGTAGTCTATCTCGCCAGCGACGAATCGCGTTTTATGACGGGCTCGGAACTCAAGCTCGACGGCGGACTGTCGGCCATGTAATCTGCACACGCGGCAAGGCTGGCAGCAAAAAGGTTCTATGAACAAGAAGATACTCATCATTGTCCATCAAGAGCATTCAACGCCCGGGCGCGTTGGCCGCAAGCTCGTTGAACGTGGTTACGATCTGGATATTCGCCGGCCGTGCCTTGGCCACGAGCTCCCTGCCTCCACGCAGGACTATGAAGGCGTCGTCGTGTTCGGCGGCCCGATGAGCGCCAATGACGGCAACGAGTTGCCGTTCATCAAGGATGAGATCGACTGGCTGGCCGTTCCGCTCAAGCAAAAAACGCCGTTCCTGGGCATCTGCCTTGGCGCGCAGATGCTGGCACTGCATTTGGGCGCAACGGTTTTCGTTCACGAACGCGGCAGCGCCGAGATCGGCTACTACCCCATCAACGCGACCTCAGCTGGAAAGGCGTTGTTCGACTGGCCGGACCATGTCTATCAGTGGCACCGCGAAGGTTTTGAGTTGCCGCACGGCGCAAAGTTGCTGGCAACCGGCCCCGGCAACTTCACCAACCAGGCTTTCAGCTGTGGTGAGACCGCTTACGGCATTCAGTTCCACCCCGAAGTCACGCTGGCCATGATGCACCGCTGGACGGTGCGGGCGTTTCACCGCTTTGTCCTGGATGGCGTCAGGCCGCGAGAGAGTCATTTTACCGACCGGTTGCTGTACGATCATGCTGTGGAAACCTGGCTCGACAGCTTCCTGACCCATTGGCTCGCCCTCAACGAAGCTGCCGACCGGGCCAGCGCTGCTTGATTTATAAATGAAAACCGGCACCGGCCCGCTCCCCCGCCCAACCACCCACAAGGG
>JABDJG010000250.1 GCA_013002595.1 Hyphomicrobiales bacterium
ATCGGTGGATTGAGCAAGCGCCAGATGGAGCGCCGGTTCCAGGCCGAACAGGACTGCTCGCCGCTCAACTTCTATCTGCTCCTGCGGCTCGAGCGGGCCGAGCAGCTCTTGACCTACACGGCCATGACCGTACGCGATGTCGGCCTGGCGTGCGGGTTTGCCTCGATGGCGCAGTTCTCCAGGCAGTACAAGGCGCACCACGGCTTCCCGCCGAGCCAGACGCGACGGGTGGGGTAGGGTGGCGGCCGGGCACAATGTGGACAGGCCCCGCGGGCAGCGGTGTCGGGCTGGCCTGATTATCTGGTCCGTTGCTGCGCGGTCAACGGACTTGCGTGTCAGCATGCGGTCAGGACTGGTTATGACCCCTTGCGGACTCTATCGCGTCCAAGCGACACGGCTCATCTGGGCGCATGCTTCCCGACTTGCACCGCATGAGGAGCCCAAGGGATAGCCCCAACAATAGAGTGGTTGGCCTCACTGTTACCGTTCGGACGTCTTAATGCCCGTTGGGCCGCGTCAAACGTTGGGTCACGAGACATGCCACCATGTCACCGGTAACATTGATGACCGTTCGCAACATGTCGAGCGGTCGATCAACTCCGAGAATGATGGCAATGCCAGCGGCAGGAATGCCTACACTGGTCAGGATCGTTGCCAGAATCACAATACCAACGCCGGGCGTCCCGGGAGAGCCGATTGCTGCGCCGGTTGCCATAACGACGACCAGAATAAAACCGGCCAGGCCGATTTCGACACCGAACACCTGCGCGAGAAAAATAGTCGCGATCCCCTGATAGATTGCGGTTCCGCCCATATTGATCGTGGTGCCAAGGGGGATGACAAAACGGGCAATTGACTGGGTAACGCCTAACTTTTCCTCTACCGTCGAAAGTGTGACGGGCATAATGGCCGCAGAGCTCGATGTTGAAAACGCAAGGAGAAGAACTTCGCTAGTCTGACCAATGAACCGGTTCGGACTCATGCCCGAGGCTACCCAGCCAATCAGAAGGTAGAGCACAAACAGAAGCGCCAGACTGCCGATCACCACCAGAACATAGATGCCGGTGCCGAGCAGCGTGGCGAGCCCCACCCGCGCGGTAATTTCCGCCAGAAGACCGAACACTGCCAGTGGAGCGAAGCGCAATACCCATTTGACGATAATCATGCAGGCCGCTTGAACGGAAGCCAGAAGGTCTAAAAGCGGCTTGCTCTGATCTGCCGGCATAATCAACAAGGCGATGCCGAATATGGCGGCAGTTATTACAATCTGCAGCATGTTTCCGCTGACAAAACTCGCCAGAGGATCACGCGGAAACAGCGCCGTAATTACGCCTGGAAGCTCAGCGGCATCCGGGACACTTGCCGGCTTGGCCGCCATGACCGCTTGCCCTTTGGACATGGCCATCTGCATTGACACGCCATCGATGTAGCTGCCGGGCTTTATCACCAGCGCGATGACGATACCGATAACGACCGCTGCAATTGTCGTCGCCAGAAAGAAGCCTACAGTCCAACTGCCAAGCTTTCCCAGATCGCTCGATCCCTGACCGGCGCAGATACCCCGAATAATGGAGGCAACCACTAAGGGGATGACAACAAACTGGATTGAAATCAGGAACAATTGACCCGGCAGAGCGATCCAATTTCCCACAACGACCGATATTCGCGCGGGGACCAGACCGGCGGCCGGACCGATCAGGATGCCCGTACCGATGCCGAGCACCATCCCGATAATCACCTGAAGCCACAATTTCTCGCGCAGCAAGCTGGAAAGCTGATCACTGAGATTGATCAAGGATCGGGAAAGTGCCATCGATCAAAAACCAATCATCGGTTCCAGAGGATCTGGCTATGTGTGAAATGCATCAAACCGATGTTTCCAGCAAGGACGTTAAATTCCGGCAAGAGTGTGCATGTTTTTGCCGTCATTGCCAAGTTTGCCTGCCCACAGTCCAACCACATCTCCCGCCATTGCTCGCGATCAGCTTGAGCTGGCAGAAATTTTTGGAACAATAGCGAAGTACAGCTTTGCAAGATTACGCCCGCCAACTCCTATGACGTCAACCGGACGGCTCCGGAGAGCCCGTTTTTTGGGTATTTCTCGCCGTCTCCGACGGACAGCCGAACGGAAGAAAATGGCACATAGCTGCCTAACCGTCCTTGCTTGCAAGTGGTCTGCTGTTCAGCCGACTGCTGACCTTCTAGCGGCAAGGCTCAAGCATCTCGGCAGCGGCGCGCTACGGCATTACCGATCCGCGCCTGAAACGCGTCGTGCAGGCGATGGAGAGCCACTGCGAGGATCTGCTTCGGATCGACGACCTGGCGGCGATCGGG
>JABDJG010000441.1 GCA_013002595.1 Hyphomicrobiales bacterium
GCCGATGCCTGGATGGACCGCGGTAGCATCGACATGCGCGCCCGGGTACGCCAGAAGTTGGCGGACATTCTAGGCTGAGCACTTGATATGTACCTGTCAATTGTCATCCCGGTGAAAACCGGGATGACGGGCTCTGACTGGGTTAGTATTTACCGATCTTTTCATCGCCGAGGCTGATGCCGAGCGCGTTGATCAGGCGGGTCCAGTAGGCGAATGAGGCGGTGACCTGCACCGCCTGGGAGATTTCGGCATCGTTGTAACCGGCCTCGCGCAGGGCCGCGATATCGTCATGAGACATTTCGTTTGCCCGCGTGGTCAACTTTCGACCGAACTCCAGCAATTTGCGTGTTCTTGTCTCCAAACCGTCAAAATCGCCGCGCTTCAACGCCTCGATCATGCGGTTGCCGGCTTCCCGGTCGCCATACAGATGCAGAAAATTCTCTCCATGGTGGATGGCCGCATACGTGCACTCATTGACGATGGCAACATCGACCGACAAAAGCTCGGCCAGCCACATCGGCAGCGGTGCATCCGGTGAATGCATGATATCGCGGTAAAACTTGTCGGCTGCCACGACGGGTTCGGGGAATTGCGAGAAGGCGCGGTAGAGATTGTGGACACTGCCATCCTCACGGCGCAGACTGTCGAAGCGATCACCAACCACCGTTTCGTCGACGACATCAATCCAGCAGATCTTATTCGTCATGCGCAGCACTCCAACCGGCACAAACAGGACGCCGTGATCGGCACATCGGTTCGCGCCAGAGCCAGCGTCAGCCTTGGTGCAACAAGTTGCGCCTCTGCGGACTTACCTTGCCGCACCAGGCTCTCATGGAAGCCGTGCAGAGCCCACACGTTCTCCGGGTGATGGCAGCACCGCATCAGGCTTTCATCAAGCCCGAGATCGGCGCGATAGACCGCCTCTGCTTCTTCAAGCTCGCCCTGCTCCAGCAACAGGGCGCCGAGCGCATGGCGGGCCGGCTGCATCCAGCCCCAGGGTTCGTCATAGGGCAGATTGTCGGACAGCCTGACCGCCTCGCGCAGATGATCGAACGCGGTGTCGAAGTCACCTTTGCGGTAGGTGAGCTCGCCGTGCGCCATGGCAGTGGCGATTTCAAGCGTGTCCCGCACGGTGTTATTGAAGACCATGCGTGACATCGGCACCGCGGCGACAGCCTGGTGGAAGACCTCGAATTCTTCCTCGGCGGCATCGACATCGCCGAGGACGGCGTGGGCCAATGTACGGGCATAATGGGCAAAAGCGGTCACCGAGCAGTAAAGTTCCCGATCATCCGGCAAGGGCCGATCGAGAATATCGTGCCATTTACCGAAACGGATCGGCGGATGCACCTGCATGGCCAGATAGCCCTCCAGCCAATCGGCCATGCACGGGTTTTCCATGCGCAACAGCTCTTCGGGCAGTGTTGTCAGCATATCGCGGGCGGCTTCCATCGCCGGGCCGATCTGGCCAAGCATCATGGCGCCATACATCTTGAAGTGAAAGCTGTGGGCGCGCGACATGGCCTGGAAATTTATCAGGCCGTGTTGCGCCACATACAAGCTTTCCGCAGCAATGGCCGCGTTGTTGGATTCGACCACCGTTTGATAGTGCCCGCACTGAGCATCGATATGGGTTGGCATGTGGTTGATGTGACCAGCATCGGGCACCAGTCCGCGCAGGGCATCGGCAGAGCGCAGCGCCCGCTCGGGGTTTGGCGACATTTCCAGCAGATGAATGTGATAGTGCAGCAGACCGGGATGCGGCGCCTCGCCGGCTGCTGCCATGTCGGCGATCTTGCTTTCAACCGCCGCCACGGCTTCCAGCGTGTCCGCGCCCTTTCCCGGCTTGCCGGTCGCCAAATCCCACATCGCCCAGGGCGTGCGGTTCATCAGGGCATCGACGAAAAGCGTGCACACGTCCGGATCATCGCGAAAAGCTGCATGGACCTTGCGCATGGCATCGGCGTAGTCATCGTTCCAGGCATCGAGATCATCGACCGGCTCTGCTGCCTGAAAACGCAGTGCCAGCGCCTCGATCAGGGCCCTTTCGACCTCGCTGGCACCGTCCTCGAGCGCCAGCGCCTGGCGGCTGGCTGCGTAGGTCCGCGTGATGGTTTCTGCCAGTTCAAGCGCTTCAAACCGGACCCATTGCTTGTTGTAATAAGGACCGGCGGCATACGCGATGCCCCAATGGGCCATTGCGAAGCCCGGATCGTGATCGATGGCTTTGTCGAAGCAGCGCAGGGCCTCTTCGTGACAGAACGCGTAACACCAGATCAGCCCGCGATTAAACCAACGGCCTGCATCCTCACTCGCTGTTGAAACGCTGCGCGCATATGTTCCAAGGTTGAAATAGTCGTCCATCCGCCCTCTAGCTGTGCTCTGGTGCTCCCATCAACGGCATCACAGTCGCGAGCCAGAGGCCTGTCAACAAAAATGGTGCGCCAATACCTGCCCAAACGCGTCGCATCTACAAAAATGCGACAGCTACCGTCTTGGAAATGACACAAGCCAATTGCAGGTTTCCTGAAAGGCAAACCGGCGCCCTTGCGCCTTTGGTTGCCGTCCGGTTGAGTTGCCTGGTCCAACTGCCGGTCCATAACGTATCTTGATCAACAAACCAGCACTTATTGCAGGAGGTCTCCCTGATGACAGTCAAACTCAAAATCAATGGCACGGAGCATACGCTCGATGTCGACGGTGACATGCCGCTCTTGTGGGCGGTGCGTGACGTCGTCGGCCTGACCGGCACGAAATTCGGCTGTGGGCTGGCGCAATGCGGTGCCTGTACAGTCCATGTCGACGGCGTGCCGACGCGCTCATGCCAATTGCAGGTGTCCGATGCCGAGGGCACGGCGATCACAACCATTGAAGGTGTCAACGGCAAGGTTGCCGAAACGGTCCAGACCGTATGGGCCGAACTCGACGTGCCGCAGTGTGGTTATTGCCAGTCTGGCCAGGTTATGGCCACCGTTGCCCTCCTCAGCGAGAACCCCAAACCAAGCGACGACGACATCAACGATGCGCTGGCCGGTAACCTGTGCCGCTGCGCAACTTATCACCGTATCCGCGCCGGCATTCACGAAGCCGCCAAGCGCCTGGAGGCCTAATCCCATGTTACATAAGCTCGAAGCCAAACAGAGCCCGATCTCGATGCCGACCAGCCGAAGGCGTTTTCTTGTCGGCAGCGCTGCCGTTGCCGGAGGCCTT
>JABDJG010000303.1 GCA_013002595.1 Hyphomicrobiales bacterium
CTGGAGCAGTCGCTTGCGGTTTACCGCAATAGTCTGAAAGATCCTCAGCAGTAACGTTCCGCGCCGGCCAACTGGGCTTCAGAGTAGCGGTCGCCGTGGGCAAACCCGGGTGGCAGGATGCGGTCGATTTCGGCCAGGTCGTCTGCGCTGAGCGTAAGACTGGCGCCGGCTGCGGCAGAGCGCAGGTGCTCGGCGTAACGGGTGCCGGGCACCGGTATCAGGTGGTCCCCTCGGGCGAGAATCCAGGCCAGCGCCAGCGCTTCAGGCGTTGCTCCCATGTCAGCCGCCATCGCCTTGAAGGGCGCGAGCGCTTGAAGGTTGTAGGTGAAGTTGGGCTCGGTGAAACGCGGGGTCTGAAAACGGAAGTCGCTTGTGGCAAATGATGACGGATCGGGTGTCTTCGATGTCAGCATGCCGCGGCCAAGCGGCGAGAAAGGCACAAAGGCAACGCCGAGGTCGCGGCAGGCCTGGATGAGGCCGAGGTCGGGCATGCGCGACCACAAGGAGTATTCGTTCTGCACCGCGGTTACCGGGTGAACCGCATGGGCCCGGCGCAGGGTCGCAGGAGAAATTTCGGAAAACCCGATGCCGCCGATCTTGCCTTCTTCCTTGAACCGAACCAGGATTTCCATGGTGTCTTCTACGGGACGTTCGGCCTCGCGGCGGTGAATGTAATAGAGCGGGACATGTTCGACGCCGAGATCAGTCAGGGATTTTTCCAGCGCGAACCGCAGATGATCTTGCGAGTTGTCGAAATACCGGCGGTTGGTTTGCTTGTCACGCCGGATGCCGCCCTTGGTGGCGATGGTGAACTCGCTTGGGTTCTGGCGGACGAACGACGCAATGCAACGCTCCGAAACGCCGCCGCCATAAACATCGGCGGTATCCAGAAAATCGATACCAAGGTCAAGGGCTGCCGCCAGAACGCCATGGCTTTCGGCCTCATCGGTTGGCCCGTAGGCGCCGCTGAAGCTCCAGCATCCCAATCCGATTTCGGAGACCAGGGGTCCGGTCTCGCCAATCCGGCGTTTTTTCATTTTGTCATCCTTTGAAAAGTATCGGCTGGCGCATTGCTGTATCAGTCGTGGTTATAATGCAAACATCTAAACCACAATTGATCGTGCACTAGATGCAATCATGCCGAAATACAACGACAAGCGGGCTGCAGATGCAACCTTCATAATCATCTCTACAGTAAACCGGTCCGTGCCATTGAATTTGCAGCGGGCATGAGGCCATTGCATTAACGTATCTGTGCTTAAAGTAACGTCAGGTATTTTCAGTCCGGCAAGGGAAAGTTCGGATGTCAAACGTCGTTTCAGGGCAAAGCGCCGGGCTCGCAGCACGGGCCAGCAAAATACTGCCGGGTGCGGCTCACGATAGGCCGGATGTGCCGGCGGCTTTCATTGGATGCGTCGGTACGATCAGTCTGCATGCGTCTGACGGGCTGGATGCGATCTCGGATATCTGGCGGGCATTTCAGGTAACCGCGTGGCATACACCATTTCAGGATATCGACTGGGTTACGGCCTGGTATGAGGCGGCAGGGCGGTTCAACGGTCACCAGCCGTTCGTCGTGCTTGGCTATGAAGACGGTGAATTACGGTTGATCCTGCCGCTGGCGGTGACGGGCGGCGGCGGGCTCAGCAAACTATGCTGGCTGGGTCAGTCCGCCAATGATTACAACGCCCCGGTCATCGATGCCGAATTCGCAGAGCGGTGCAGACGCGATCTGGCTGAAGATATCTGGACTGTCGTTGTAGATGCTTGCGGGCCTATCGACCTGATCGAATTCGCCCAGCAGCCCGAACACATCGCCGGGCGGGCGAATGCCTTTATCCATCGTGCAGCCATGCCATCGTCGTGCAGTGCGCATCTGGTCAACCTGGAGCCGGGCTGGGCGGAATTTTATGCCAGGCTGCGCGGGTCGAAATCGCGCAAACGTCTGCGCGAGAAATTCAACAAGCTGGCCAGGCTCGGCAGGTTGCAGTTCCGGGGTGAAAAGGATCCGGCGGTGCGGCGTGCGCTCGTGCGCCAGGCCGTTGCATGGAAAACGCAGCAGTTAGAAGCTTCCGGCGACCGCAATCCGTTCGCGCCCGATAACACTTTTGCAGACGGGGTCAGCGAAATCGAGCGCACACTCATGACGCTGTGCGATGCGCCCGGCGCGCGGCACAAGCTGCGCACCGATTGCCTGTTTCTTGACGGTAAGGCTGTGGCGGTGATTATCGCCCTGGTCGCCGGCACACGTTATTCAGTGTTCATATCGGCTCATGCAGCAGATGATACATCGAGGTTCTCGCCGGGCACGATACTGCTGGTCAAGACCATGCAATTGGCCTGCCGGGCCGGGTATCGCAAGTTCGATCTGCTGGCCGGTGATGAGGGCTACAAGATGGATTGGTGCGACGGGCACATCGGCCTGTGGGATGACGTGCGTGGCCTGACGATGAAAGGCAAAGCTGCAGCCCCGCTTGGACGTCTGGCGCGCCACATCAAGAAATCACTCAAAGAGCACCCGCGGGTGCTGGATGTTGTCAAACGGGCAAATAAATTGCGGTCAGCTCGCAACCTCATCTAACTTAGGGTGTTAACTGTTGTGTGCTGTTAACATCATGCGCATGTGGTTCAAATCGAAACCGGGACAGTCATGAAGCGTTTATTCCTTTGCGTTGTGGGTGCGATTGTATTGATGACGGCTGCTCTGATGCCGGCACAGGCGGCGAGTTGCGGCAAGACCGGCGCTGGTTTTGAGAGATGGCTTGCCGGCTTCAAGAAACAGGCGGCCGCGCACGGAATATCCAAACGCACGTTGTCCGCTGCGTTTAACGGTGTCACTTATCACCGCCGGGTTATCCAGTTGGACCGCAATCAAAAGTCATTCAAATTGAGCTTCAGCCAGTTCTACAAGCGCCGGGTCAATAACGCGCTGATCAACCGCGGCAAATCGAGGATGAAGAAATACGCCAGGCTGCTGAACCGGATCGAGAAGCGCTATGGTGTTCCCGGCCCGGTTATCGTTGCAATCTGGGGACTGGAGACCGGCTATGGCGGCAATTCGGGCAAGATGTCGGTTATGCGTTCACTGACGACGCTGGCCTATGACTGCCGCCGATCAGCATTTTTCACCAACGAGCTGATGGCGGCGCTGCACATCATCCAGCGCGGCGATATGAGCCCCAAACAGATGCGCGGCGCCTGGGCAGGTGAAATCGGCCAGACGCAATTCCTGGCAACATCGTATATCAAGTATGCAGTGGATTTTGACGGCAATGGCCGGCGCGACCTGATCCGCTCGGTACCCGACGTTCTGGCTTCGACGGCCAACTACCTGAAGGCCTACGGCTGGCGCAGAGGCGGCAGCTGGAAACCTGGCTCAGCCAATTATGCCGTCATAAAACAGTGGAACCGGGCAACCGTCTATCAAAAGACGATTGCCGTCATGGCGGACAAGCTGGCCGGCAACTGAGCTGCAACCATAGTTCTCAATAAGAACAAACGCAGGTGGTCTGCCGTGCAGGCCGCCTGCGCTTGTCGCGTGGGAGGGGCAAATCGAAATGCAATCTAACTTGGGTCCTGACCCTAGCGAGGATCTGTAACAATGGTGTGTCCCAGCACGCATGGAAATGTTTCAATTGTTTCAGTGCTGCCATAACTGACGATGGCAGATCGGCAGCAACTGGACCTACCGGCATCGTGCCACGGTGCTAGGATTTGCCCGCTACGGACAATCAGGAGGACGTTTGTTTGGATATCCGGCTGGCACGGCAAGACGATCTGCGCGGCATACAACGATGTGCGCAAGCGGCCTATGAGATGTACGTGCCCAGAATCGGCAAGCGCCCGGCGCCGATGATCGCCGATTTCCAGGACCAGATTGCAAAGCATCTGGTTCACGTTCTCACTGACGGCAAATGCGTTGCGGGGTTCGTCGTCTTTTATCTGCGCGATGATCACTTGCACCTCGAGAACGTGGCAGTCGATCCGCAGTTTCAGGGGCTCGGGTATGGCGTCCAACTGATCAAGCATGCCGAAAAGGCAGCGCTGGATATGGGGGTTGGTGCCGTCAAACTTTATACAAATGCCAAGATGACCGAGAACCTGAAGTTGTACCCCTCTCTTGGATATTCAGAGTTGGGCCGTTGGCATGAAGATGGCTTTGACAGGGTCTTTTATCGCAAGGTCTTGAATAGTTAAGTTAAATGACCGTTCAATTATTCTAAAAATCATTCAATTCAATTTACGGTTCATCAAGTCTGTTTAGTGTTTCTATTTCGTTAACGATGGTCAAACGAGGTAAACAGGGCATGAATACGCAGATTAAGCGCTTGGGCAACGCATGGAAGTGAGGGAAGAGGCACATGAGTTTTGCAGCAACCAACGAACGGGTCTGGAAAGAAAAGGCAACGGAAAAAGAAGACGCGGCCAGAATGATGTCACGTATCGCGATGGGGCTATCGGCGTTATGTTTCGTTTTGGCATTTACGGCCATGTCGGCGCACTGGAACTACTCAAGGATCTGTTCGTTTGTCGATCAGCGTCAGCAGGCACAGGCCGCCAGCTACGGCGAAGAAGAGTTCACCGTGATTCTTAAGACGCAGTATTGCTCGTAAACGTCTTTGGTGCGCGGCAAGTTTTGACTTAGAGCACGACCGCTGTTGATTGTATGAGTCAATATCGTGGTTTGTCCTCTAACATATTGAAGTCGTTTAGAGTTATCCGGTCTGAATGCGCAGATCCAGACCAGTCCCGATGTACGTGGGACGGCGTGGTCAAACTTGGATGAGGAGAATTGGCGCTATGATCACCGCAACGGATGCCCGATTGAAGATGCAGCAGGTCGATTGGCTCATTGCACACGGTTGTCAAATGGAGTGCGCAATCGAGGAAGTCGGCGTGACGCATGCGGGGTACTCGATGTGGCTTCGCGAGCATGAGGGCGCGGTGCCGGTTGCCGTCGACCGCCTATACCACCTGCAGACTGAAAACAGCCGGTTACGCCGCAAACTGGCCAAGCTCAGCGTGGAATTGAATTCGGTACGCAAGGTGCCCGGCACCGACGTACCCGATCAGCCGATGGCCGCGTAAGTCCTCCGCGTGCCACTGGCCAGGTAACCTTGGGTTATCCCATAGGTTAACGGGCTCTTGAGTGTCTCACACACATATCCTGGTACCAGCTCAAGACTCTGCTAGCCAAATAACCCGCCCAAGGTTGCAACCGGAGAGACTGTATGGTCGTATCAACGACGGCCCTGCAGTCTCTCTCACTCACTCACTTTGGCTCAGATCAAGAGTTAGCAGGGGGCGCGGAAACCCCGATCTCCCATTTGGGTTCTCCGCGCGCTCTTGGCACAGAGGCCGTTCACAAGATTTCAGGCTGAACGCACGGTGGGCGGCGGCCGCCTGAACAGTTCCCAAACACTTTCAATCAGCCCGGCTGCCGAGATCAGCGAGATACCGATGATTTCTCTGGCACCAAATGGCTCGCCGGCCCAGATCGCCACGGTGATGGTGCCGACGATGACCTCGGTCATGAACAGGAGGCCAACGATGCCGGGGTTGACCAGGCGGGCGCCCCACATGGCCGCGTAGGCGCCGGGGACGACGATCAAGGCGAGGATCGGCATCAGCCAGTAGAGCGTGCCCCAGACGGCTCCAGCTTGCGGGATGCTGTTCGCGCTGCTAAGCGGCATGAAGGCCATCGCGACGCAGATGATGGTCGCCCAGGCGAAGAAACCGAATGTAAGGTCGATGGGATCGTTGGTCCGGTCCAGATTTAGGCGGACTGCTGCGATGGCCCAGAGAACACCTGAGCCAAGCCCGAGCCAGTCACCAAGATTACGCGGCCAGGGCACACCGATATCGACACCGAAGATGATCAGCATGCCGGCAAAGGCCAGACAGATGGCGAACCATCTCAAACCGCTGATCGGTTCTTTCAGTATCCACCGGGCCAGCAGGGTGCTCCACACCGGTGTCAGATAGAACAACATCATGGCGCGAATGACGTCGGTGTAGACCACGGCCAAGGCATAGATGGCGAGCGCACCACCGGCACACGCACCGGTGATCAACAGGTTTGTGCCGCCTGAGGCCTGTTTGTCGAGGCGAAAGATGATCAGTGGCAAGAGGCACACGGCCTGAAAGAAAAAGAAAACAGCGCCGATCCACGGGCCTTCGATACCGGCATCCTGGAGCCACCTGAGCGGAATCCAGAACAGGCCCCAGGCAACGCCGGAATAGGCGCAGGCAAACTTGGCGAGTGTTACAGTTGAAACGCGCGGTGTCACTCAGGCTGATCCAGGTCGCGCTCCGGCGTGGCGATGAAGACAGCCAGGGTGCAACCGTTGCGGGTCGATGAGGAATGCTGTGTGCCGCGTTTGAGCAGAACCAGATCGCCAGGCTTGTATTCATAGCCGTCGTTGTCGGTGATATCGCCCTCGAGCACCAGAAACTGCTCATGACAGGTGTGCTCGTGCGGCGTTGTCGTCATGCCGGGTGCCATACGGTAGACGTGAAATCCGACGCCCATCGGGTGATCGTCATCCAATTGCACCACCTCTTCCACGGGTGAGGGCCGGCCACCGGTCAGCCACGGCTTGAACACGCCATCTTCGTGAATATTGGCGACCAGCCGTTCGTGCGGTTCAATCTTGCGCATTCTCGTTGCTCCAGACGTATTTGTTACGAAATAGCGTTGTTGGTCAACGTAGACCGCATGTGTTTCCCCGGTCAAACGAGTCGGTCTATAAGTGCGGGACCCATGGCGGAGACAAGTATATGCCCGACACGGCTGAAGAGCTGATCGTACACGATGAAGACGGTGCATTGACGCCGGAATTCGTGCGCTCGGTGTCCGCTGCGCTGGCTGATGACGACCAGAAGATTGCACGCAAGCTGACCCGTGATCTGCATGCGGCCGATCTTGCCGATCTGATCGAACAATTGCGCCGCTCCGAACGTGTCGATCTCATCGACAAGCTTGGCCGCACCTTCGATGTGGAATCGCTGCCCGAGCTTGATGAGGGCGTGCGCGATGAACTGATGGACGCTCTGCCCAACCAGGTGATTGCATCCGCGGTGCGCAAGCTGGAAACCGACGATGCGCTTTACCTCATCGAGGATATGGACGAGGCCGACCAGGAAGAGATTCTGGCCAAAGTGCCGCGCGCCGACAGGGTGGCGCTCAAGCGGGCGCTGGATTACCCCGAAGACACTGCCGGGCGGATCATGCAGACCGAGTTCGTCGCGGTGCCGATGTTCTGGAGCGTTGGTCAGACAATCGACTACATGCGTGATGAAGAAGACCTGCCGGAGAATTTTTCCGAGATCTATGTGATCGATCCGGTGTACCACACGGTCGGCTACATTCCGGTCAGCCATATACTGCGCAATTCGCGCGATATCGCGATTGCCGATATCATGATCGATCACCAGAACATCTTCAATGTCACCGACGATCAGGCCGATGTCGCCTACAGGTTCGAACAGTACAACCTGGTCTCTGCCGCGGTCGTGGATGACGACAACCGGCTGGTTGGCTCGATCACCATCGATGATATCGTTGACGTTATCCAGGAAGAGGCCGAGGAGGACATTCTCAGATTGGGCGGCGTCGGCGATGAAGAGATTACCGGCTCGATCCTGGCAACCACGCGGTCGCGGATTGTCTGGCTGGTGATCAACCTGGCCACAGCCATCCTGGCGTCATGGATCATTTCACTGTTCGATGCCACTATCGAAGAAATGGTGGCGCTGGCCATCCTGATGCCCATCGTTGCCTCAATGGGCGGCAATGCCGGCACCCAGACGATGACGGTGGCTGTCAGGGCGATTGCAACCCGCGATCTGGGACCGGTCAATGCGCTTCGGGTCATAACGCGCGAATCGTCGGTCGGGCTGATCAATGGCATCCTGTTTGCCGGGATTATGGGGTTGTTTGCCTGGTGGTGGTTCGGTTCCGATCAGCTGGGGCTGGTGATCGGCGCTGCGATGATCATCAACATGATCGCAGCTGCCCTTGCCGGCATCCTGATCCCGCTCGGGCTTGATCATTTCAACATTGATCCGGCGATCGCCTCGGGCGTTTTCGTGACGACGGTAACCGACGTTGTAGGATTTTTTGCCTTTCTCGGGTTGGCAGCGCTCTGGCTGATTTGATCGGCTTCAACTGGAACACATTGCCAGACCGGACGTCGACAAGCCTTTGTATCGGTGTGAAATACGCGTTTGCGGGTCAAGCCCAAAGAAAGAAGAAAGCATAATCACTTATGCCTCGACAAAATGTTATCTGGCTTTGATGGTCGCGAGCCCGCATTGTCGCTATCGGATTGTTTGAACCGTCTGGGCGCGGCAGGGGCATTTTGGAAAGGTCAATCGCAGTGAAAGCATCAGATCTCTTTGTCAAATGCCTGGAAACCGAAGGCGTTGAACGCATATTCGGGCTGCCGGGTGAGGAAAATGCGGATCTGATGATCTCGCTGATGGGTTCGCCGATCGAATTTGTCTTGTGCCGTCATGAACAGGCGGCCGCCTTCATGGCGGATGCCTATGGCCGGCTGACCGGCAAGGCAGGTGTATGTCTGGCAACCTTGGGGCCGGGGGCAACCAATCTGGTCACCGGCGTTGCCGATGCCAATATGGACCGGGCGCCGCTGGTTGCCATCATCGGACAGGGCACCACAAAGCGGTTGCACAAGGAAAGTCATCAAAACATGGATGCGATCGCCATGTTCGAGCCGATCAGCAAATGGGCGCATTCGATCCAGGACGCAGATACGATCCCTGAAGTCGTGCGCAAGGCGTTCAAGCTGGCGCAGATGGAAAAATGCGGCGCGACCGTGATCGAACTGCCCGAGAATGTTGCCGAGCACGACGTTGCCATCGATCCCATGCCGGCGTTTGCCACACGCCGGCCGGCGGCGGACTGGAAGGTCGTGCAACAGGCGGTTGATCTGATTGGACAATCCAGATCGCCGCTGATCCTTGCCGGCAACGGCGCGGTGCGCAAGCGCGCATCCAAGCAGTTGCGGCGGCTGGCGCACAAGACCGGTATACCAGTGGTGAATACATTCATGGGCAAGGGCGCCGTCGACCACAATTCGCCGAACTGTCTGTACACGATTGGCCTGCAGGGCAAGGACCATGTCCTGAAGGCCTTTGCCGAGGCCGATCTGGTGATTACGGTCGGTTACGATCTCGTCGAATATGCACCTTCGTTCTGGAACAACAACGGCGCCAAGAAAATTATCCATATCGACTTCGAACCGGCCGAGGTTGATGCCGGCTATGTCGTGGCGGTGGATATCGTGTCCGACCTCGCCGATGCCCTGTGGCAGATCAATGAAAAGCTGAATGACGAATTCGAAGGCAAGTTACCGCTGTTTGATATCGGCCGCTGGGCGGGCTTGCGCGAAACGATACGCGCGGACCTGAATGCCGAGAACTACGACGACAACTTTCCGGTAAAGCCGCAGCGGCTGATTGGGGAAATCCGCAGCGCACTGCGGCCACAGGATATACTGCTCAGCGATGTCGGTGCCCACAAAATGTGGATCAGCCGTTATTATCAGGGCATCGAACCGAATACCTGCCTGATTTCAAATGGCTTTTGCTCGATGGGCTTTGCCCTGCCCGGGGCGATAGGTGCCAAGTATGCCCGACCGGACTCAAAGGTCGTGGCGGTGTGCGGCGATGCGGGATTTCTGATGAATGTCCATGACCTGGAAACAGCGGTGCGCAAGAACATACCGTTTGTCTGTGTGGTCTGGCTGGATGGTGAATACGGATTGATCAAGTGGAAACAGCAGAACCAGTTTGACGGCAAGCATTCAGAACTGGCGTTTACCAATCCCAACATGGAAATGCTGGCAAAGTCATTCGGTATGTGGGGCCGGCATGTCACGTCTGCCGAAGGGTTCGCCCCGGCGCTGGAAGAGGCGCTGGCGCATGATGGTCCGGCCTTGATTGCAGTCGATGTGGATTACCGGGAGAACCGCAAGCTGACGGAAAGGCTGGGGGAAATCGATTTGCCGATCTAGGGTTTGTTGTGTTCATTCGGGCCGGTGCCGATTGCCATCAAGCGCAACGTGCCCAGGCTTTAGACAGACGAATGGATAACGTGTTTTACGCCCAGCTGTTGTTCCTTGCCGCCGGTTTTTTGTTGTCCCGCTGAAACGGCATCCGTTATGACTTGACGCCATGAGTTTTGAACCACGCGATCCAGATTATGCCAGGCGGGTGCGCAGCAGTTTTGCCGCCCAGGCGTTCATGGGG
>JABDJG010000316.1 GCA_013002595.1 Hyphomicrobiales bacterium
TCATATTTGGTTGGCATCGGATTGGGCGCATAGGACACGGCATCTTCTGCACTGTAAACTCAGATGAACAAGGTGCGCGGCCGCTGCGAGCGGTTCGGCGCTGAACCGTGCAGCAGGCGCGTGTGCATCAGACAGACCGATCCGGCCGGTCCGGTACAGGTCACCGACTTTGCCTGACAGTCGGCCGCCACCTTATCGTCGATCGAGCCGGTAAACACCCCGTCATGCCACAGACCGTGGATTTCGCCGCGGTGACTGCCCGCCAGCACCTCAAGCGGCCCGTTTTCCTCGGTCACTTCATCAACCATCAGCAGTGCCGTCACCACATCGTCATTGCTGTGCGGCGTGAACGGAAAGTCCTGATGCCACTTCACCTGCGTGTTGCCGCCCGGCAGCTTGGAATTGATCTTGGTGTGGTGAAGCTTCACGTTCGGCCCGATGAGATCGGCAACGCACGCCGTCATCACGCTGTCGGCCATCGCGTCAAAGTACGCCTTGGACACTTCAACTGGCGCATTGACCCGGCGCAATGCCGGCTTTTCAGCGCTGTGGCACGGCTCCAAATCGAACCGTGGCCGCCCGTCCAGCGTGTCGCCATAGGCCGCATCATGTGACCGGCTGTCTTCGACCCAGCCGTCAAAATCGGCCTTCAGCGCTGCCAACTGCGCCGCGCTGACCGCATTTTCAACGACCAGGTAGCCGTTCTGCCAGAAAAAATCGATCTGTGGTTGCGTAAGTGCTGTCATTGTCCACCTGCCCTGTCAGCAACAATTGAACGTCAAAAAAGCCGTCTGAACCTCCTTCGACAAGCCACTGAAGCATAACGCGCAATGATCAGGCAACACCGAGTTTTTTCTGCAGGCTCGAACTCGATGTTGTGTACTGGAACAACAACCGTTCGCCCGGATTGATATAGCGGAACGCCTGCTGCGACATCAGTGCAGCTTCATGAAAGCCGGACAGGATCAGTTTGAGCTTGCCGGGATATGTATTGATGTCACCAATCGCGAAGATACCCGGCACCGAAGTCTCGAACTTCTCGGTGTCGACCGTAATGAGGTTCTCGTTGAGATTGAGCCCCCAATCGGCGACCGGACCCAACTTCATGGTCAGCCCGAAGAACGGCAGCATGGTATTGCAGGCAACGTCGAATTCACCCTCTTTACCCTTCGCGGCAACACCGGTCAGTTGGCCATTGTCGCCTTTCAATTCGGTCACCTGGCCGATTTTGAGATCCATTTTGCCGGCTGCCACCAGCTCGCGCATCTTGTTGACGCTATCGGGTGCGGCGCGGAAATCATCACGCCGGTGCAGCAATGTCATGCTGTTGGCAAGCGGTTGCAGGTTGAGCGTCCAGTCGAGTGCCGAATCACCGCCGCCGACGATCAATATGTCCTTGCCCCGGAACATGTCCATCTTGCGCACTGAATAGAACACCGAGGTGCCCTCAAAGGCGTCAATTCCCGGCATCGGCGGTTTCTTGGGCTGGAATGAGCCGCCACCAGCCGCGATAACGACGATTTTGGCGTGAAGCTCGGTGCCGGCATCGGTTTTCACGACGAATTCATTGTCGCCGCGTTTTTCAAGCTCGGTCACCATCTGATTGTAGTGGAACTGGGCATCAAATGGCCTCGCCTGCTCCATGAGCCGGTCGGTCAGTTCCTGTCCCGACACGATCGGCAGGGCTGGGATATCATAGATCGGCTTTTCCGGATAAAGCTCGGTGCACTGGCCGCCTGCCCGGTCGAGAATATCGATCACATGGCATTTGATGTCCAGCAGACCCAGTTCGAAAATCGCAAACAGGCCACAAGGCCCGCCGCCAATGATAACGGCATCGGTTTTGATCACCTCAGCTCTCATAACAGAACTCTCCAGAAACTGGGCCCTAGAACTGCTTTTCAGGGACCTTTACCACAAGGCCATCCAGCGCATCGCTGACCTTGATCTGGCAGGACAGGCGCGAGTTGTCACGCACATCGAATGCGAAGTCGAGCATGTCCTCTTCCATTTCGTTGCGCTCGCCGACGGCCTCGAGCCAATCGGGCTCAACATAGACATGACAGGTTGCGCACGCACAAGCCCCGCCGCAATCGGCATCGATCCCCGGTACCATGTTCTTGACTGCCGATTCCATGACCGACATGCCGTTGGATGCATCGACTTCGTGCGCCGTTCCGCTAAATTCAATGAATGTGATTTTTGCCATCTGACAACCTTTGGCCAGCACGCAGCATCGGCGCACTCTTGCTTCAATATGAGCAGGTTATCTAGGAGATTGTATGCACGATGACAATGGATCAATCGCGCCCTGCGGCAATTAATGATGCAATTGACGGCTTTGCCGCGAGAACCAATTGTCTCAGGCTGCGTGTGAAATTTTTTCGATGACTGCCTTGCATTCGAGTGTCTGCTTGACGAGCATATCGATCAACTTTGCACAGGCTACGGTCTCGAAATCTGGATCAAGTTGTTCCAATGCTTCTGCGGTTTCCCCGATTTGAAAGGCACCGACCGCCCTTGCGGCGCCCTTTAGCGTATGCGTTGCGATCACCCAGTCATCGCCGGCACAGCCGCCACGCAGCGCCGTGACCTGCTGGGCCAACTGGTCTGTGAACAAGGACAGCAGTTCGCGGCGAAGCGCCGCATCGCCGGCAGTGTATTTGTCCAGATGCCGAAGGTCGAGCACTGCTGAACCAGCGCTCCCGGCAACATCATGGTTGTCCTTGACCATAGGTCGCTTCCCGTGGTGGTTGCATTTTCTGTTGATGACACGATAGGCGAAAGCGCATAGCAGGCCGTTAATCCGGGCGCCTGAAAGCCCGGCATTCCGGGGATTGGTTAACAAACTGACGTCGCCAGAAGACGGATTTTAACCAAATTTTAAGATTTTTTGCCGGGCGCGACTCTAAGCTGTTCATCCTTGCGATTTTTCCGCTATTCTTGGTAGTGTGTGAGCGCGGGTGTGTAGGAGGCCAACACCACCCCGATTGAATGAAGATCCGGAGTTTCAAATTCGGGCAATGATTGGGGGCGGCCGGTAACGACCGGTTTGCTGGGGTTTTGACTTGGCCGGACTTTCCTATCCAGTCGCTCGGACACAAATAGCCGCCTAGCCATGTCTTGAGGGATACGGGTTTGGCGGTTGTCAGTATGAGAACAGCCCCCTAAAGGGCCGCGTATTGGGAAGCAGGGTATGGCGAGTAATTCGGCAGAGTCACGGCGTGCACAACGGCGCGAAGCAAGGCGCAGAACACAGCAAGCACCGTCGGATCAGCTAGATGAAGGACATCGTGGCGAACCGCCGCTGAGGGGTCGGCCAGCCAATCAGAACGACGCGAGCTCAGCCGCGATCATCGCCAATATGCGCCGGCGTCCATCGACTGCGCCGTTCTGGTTTGCATTCGGAATATCGCTCATCTGGATTCTCGCGCTGTCTTATGTGTTCGGTCCGCTGCTCGCGTCTTCATCCAGCCTGTTCGGCGCAGAAAACATCCCTAACCTGGTGACTGCCGCCATGGCGATGTTTGTGCCCATCTTGCTCGTGTGGACATCAGCTTATCTGTTGTGGCGCGCCCAACAGATGCGCGTGGTCTCCGAATCCATGATGGTCACCGCCATGCGTCTGGTCAGGCCGCAGGATATCGCAAGCGAAGGTTTGACGACCATTACCCAGACCGTTCGCAACGAAGTCGATCAGCTGGTCAACGGCATCGAGCATGTCGTTCAGCGCGCTGCCGAGCTCGAAGGCATCGTTCATCGCGAAATGGCCAACGTGGAACGTGCGTTTGGCGCCAATGAAGAACGCATCCGCACATTGTTGACCGGCCTTGAGAACCAGCGCGGCGCCTTGCAACAGGCCGGTGAACTGCTTGGCAACGATGCCAACCCCCTGCTGAGCCGGCTGGAAGAAAATACCGGCAACCTGTCATCGATCATCGGCACGGCGGCCGGTACGCTGACATCACTTGAATCCGGTCTCAAGAACTCCACCGTCGAATTGTCCCACACCATTGAGGAAATCGCCGGACGTGCTGCCATGGCCGGCAACGAGATCGGCAATCAGACTGCCCGCATGGAGCAGATGTCGGGCGTGCTGATGAACGAGATGCGGGTGTTTTCCGACAACCTGTCCAATCAGCTCAACACCCTTACCACCTCTGCCGGCAGCCTCAATCAGGAACAGTCGCAGTTTACCGAGAACGTCCGCGCGCTTGAAGGCAACATCGTCCAGGCGCTGCGCACCAGCTCTGATGAGTTGACCGCCGTCAACAACGATATCGGCCGCAGCGTGGAGAAAGTCGCCTCAACCGTATCCGAACAGCTGCGCGAGACCGGCACCCAGTTTGCCGAACTGATGCAAAGCACCGGCGGCAACATCACCTATCATATGAAATCGACGTCCAGCGAGGTCTCCCAGCAGATTGAGCAGTCCGGCGTGGAGATTTCCCAGCAGATCGAAAAATCCGGCACCGGCCTCAGCGAGAAACTGCTGTCGGTTTCCGGCGAGTTCGTCCAGCACGTCGCCCAGGCCCGCAACGACCTGTACGACTACATGGAAGAGGCCTCCGGCAAGCTGACCGGCAATCTGCGCAGCACCACGACGGAATTGTTCTCTCAGGTCGAAACCGCAACCGGCGAAATGACCAACAAGCTCGAAGACACCTCATCGGTCCTGTTCAGCCGCGTGGCCGAGGCGACGGGTCAAATGTCGCAGCACCTTGATGAGTCCACCACCAAGCTGTCCCAGGATATCGATCAGATGTCGGGCAAGCTCGAACAAGCCTCGGATTCGCTGTTCGACCGGATGGATTCAGCCACCTTGAACATGTCATCGCATCTCGACAACTCCACGGCAAAGCTTGCCGAGAACATCGACGCCATGTCGAGCAAGCTGGAGACGTCGTCGACCTCGCTGTTCGACCGCATGGATGCGGCCACCCAGAACATGTCCGTCCATCTGGACAGCTCGACCGAAAAACTGGCGGAAAACATCGATTCCATGTCCGGCCGCCTGGAGCAGGTCTCCACAGTCATGTTCGATCGCATGGATGCCGCCACCCAGCAGATGTCCATTCATCTCGACGGTTCGACCAACAAGCTTTCGGAAAACATCGATTCCATGTCCGGCCGCCTGGAAGGCACTTCGGCTGCCATGTTCGATCGCATGGAAGCCGCCACATTGCAGATGTCTACACATCTCGACAACTCGACCGCCCATCTGTCCGAAAACATGGATGCCATGTCCGGCAAGCTGGAAAACACCTCGGCCCAGTTGTTTGAGCGCATGTCAGAGGCAACAGTTGCCATGGCGGCGCATCTGGATGAATCGACCGCCGGTCTGTCGGACAGCATCGTGCACACCTCAAGCGAGATGGTCGCCCGGCTGGAGAACGCAACCGGCCGCATGTCGGATCTGCTCGATGTGGCCTCCAACCAGCTTACCGGCCGCCTCGAAGACACGACCAACCAGATTGCAACCCGTCTCGACCAGACCTCACTGCATCTGAGCGAACAGCTCGACCAGACCTCGACCGGCCTCACCCATCAGCTTTCGACGACATCGGCCGAGGTCACCGACCGGCTGGCCGAAACATCAACAGACGTCACCACCCGGCTGAATGAGACATCGACCCATCTGATTGGCGAATTGGACAGCGTCTCGGGCGATCTGGCATCGCGGCTGGATATCACCTCCTCGCAGATCACCGAACGGCTTGACGGCATCACCCACGGGATGACCACAAGGCTGGCTGAGACCACCGGCGATCTGACCCATCAGCTCGACACCGCCTCAATCGACCTGACGGCCCGGATGGACGATACCGCCACCAGGCTGAACCAACAGCTCGATACCATGTCAGGCGAGATGATCGGCCGCCTCGATGAGACCTCGGACAAAATCACTTTGCGCATGGAAGATGCCGCCAAGGCCCTGCATGAGCATTTGGCCGAAACCAACACCCAGATGTTTGCCAACATTGAGCAATCTGCCCAGGATCTTGGCTCAAGGTTCGATTCGGCAAATGCCCTGCTGAGTGACGTTTCAACCGAACTCACCCAGCAGCTGGATCTGACCGGTCAGTCGTTCTCCGAGCAACTGGAAGCCTCCAGCGGCCGAATTCTTGACAACCTCGGCAAGGCAAGCTCGGCATTTTCCGAAGGCCTCACCGGCGCCAGCGATCACCTGATTGGCGAATTGTCGAAGGTCAGCGAAGCCTTTGCCGATGGCCTTCAGGAAAACACCCAGTCGATCACCGGACGCTTTGAACAAACCACCGGCGCACTGGTCGAGCGCATTGATGGCGCCTCGCAGTTGCTCGAGGATCGCAGCAGCGCCAGCTTCCGCCGGCTTGACGATGCCGGTGTCAAGTTCACCAAGCATATCGAGAAGGCCAACGACTTCCTGACCGACAAGCTGTCGGCCGCAGCAAACGAGCTCGACGACAAGCTTGGCACGACCAGCACGCAGTTGACCGCCAAGCTGGAAACGTCGACCGACCGGATTTCAGATCGCCTCAGCGAAGTCAGCTCCATCGTCGATCGTTCCGTCACCCGCTTCAACGACGGCATCGACACCGTGCTCAACAGCCGCGAGGATCTGCTAGACAACCTGACCAAACAGCTTGCCAGCAAGGCCGGCGATGTCGATGCAATGATGCGCAACTATATGAGCCTGATTGAGGAATCGCTCACCAGCGCCCACACCAGGACCGAGGAAATCGGCCGCCTGATCGCATCGCAAACCGGCGCTGCGGCGCGCACACTTGAAACCGAGATCCGCCGTCTCGAAGAGTCTTCCGACAACCAGATCGCCTCAACCGCTGCCGCGTTGAGAGAACAGCACGAGAAGGTCATGGCCTCCATGCGCCAGATGCTGTCGGCCACCAATCAGGAATTTTCCGAGACCGCCCAGGAAATGCGCATCACCGCGCAAAAGGTCGTCAAGGAAGTTGATGGCGCCCGCAGCGAACTCAAGCGGTCGATCCTGGAGTTGCCGGACGAGACCCGCAGCAACGCCGATGCCATGCGCCGCGTCGTGTCGGACCAGATTACCGCCCTCAACGCGTTGGCCGACGTGGTCAAGCGCCAGGCTGCCTCTCTCGATCTGTCAGGGCCGGGCATCTATCTGCCGCCCGATGACCGGGAGACCGGGCCGGGAAAATTTGAGGGCGCCGCGTCTGTAGCTCCGCTCGCTCAGACGTCTGGCGCCCGTACAACCGGCAGCAAGCGGAGCACACAGTCAACAACCAGCCAAACCGCATCGGGCGATGTCCTGGAGGAGCTGAAGGACCTGTCGTCCGCCGGGGACCAAAAGGCCACCAACGGCGGCAAGGCCTCGGCCAGCCAGCAGACGGAAAAGCTAGTGATTAAGCTCAACCAGGCCTCCCGCGATCTCGTGGAAGCGCTTGAAGATGGTCTGCCCGACAATCTCGAAACGAGATATGGCAACGGTGAAACCAATGTCTATACGCATCGGCTCTATCAAAAGCTTGGCAAACGGTTGCAAAACGAGGTGAGCAGCAAATACGCATCAGACCGCCGCGTGCGGGGCCGTGTCGACACCTATGTCAGACTGTTCGAGCGCCTGCTTGATACGGTGTCCGGCTCTCCGCAGGGCGAAGAACTGGTCGATGCCTGCCTTGCTTCTGAGAGCGGCAAACTCTATGTGTCCCTGGCTCACGCCAGCGGCCACTCGGAGGACTGATCTGGCGACCCGTCCATAGCCAGACAGGCGGTAATCCGGTAACAACACAATGCAGATTGAAACCCCCTACCTCTTGTTCCTCGGCGATGTTGGCGATCAGCTGGCGGCCAAAACCGCGCACGGCATTGTCGACTGGCGCCCTGAATGGTGCATTGGTCAACTGCGCCTTGAGGGCTGCAAGGCCGACTGCAACATTGCCGACATGACACCAGCCGAGGCGGCCGCCAAGGGGGTCAGAACGATGATCGTCGGCGTCGTCAATGCCGGCGGTGTCCTGCCCGAGCACTGGATCACCGAAATCGTCGCCGCGATGGACGCCGGCATGGACGTCGCGACCGGCTTGCATCGCAGACTGCGCGATGTGCCGGAAATCGCAGACGCGTCTGAGCGCAACGGTTGCAAGCTGCACGATGTCCGCTTCTCCGACCAGATTTTCCAAACCGGCAAGGGCGACAAGCGCTCCGGCATGCGGTTGCTCACCGTCGGCACAGATTGTTCCGTCGGCAAGAAATACACATCGCTCGCCCTTGAAAAGGAAATGCGCCGGCGTGGCATGAACGCCGATTTTTGCGCAACCGGGCAAACCGGCGTTTTTATTTCCGGGCGCGGCGTGTCGATTGACGCCGTCGTTGCCGACTTCATTTCCGGCGCTGCGGAATGGCTGAGCCCCGACAATGATCCCGACCACTGGGATGTGATCGAAGGCCAGGGCTCTTTGTTCCACCCCTCGTTTGCCGGGGTCACATTGGGTCTCCTGCATGGCTCCCAGCCCGATGCCTTTGTCGTTTGCCATGAGCCCACCCGCACCAACATGCGCGGCGTAAAACATTCCCTGCCCTCGATTGCCGACGTTATCGAGCGGGTCAACCTTGAAGCCAGCCTGACCAATCCCGACGCCCAATGCATCGGCCTTGCCGTCAATACCGTGGCCCTCGATGATGCCGCTGCTTCCGCCTGCCTCGAAGAAATCGGCACTCAACACGGCCTGCCTTGCGTCGATCCGATCCGCACCGGCTGCGGGCCGATAATCGATGAACTTCAGCGCCGGTTTCCCGGGTGAGCCATGACACGTCAGTTCACCGTCGCCCATGAAAGCTGGCCGATCGCCGGCAGCTTCACGATCTCGCGTGGCACCAAAACCAGCGCCGAGGTCGTCACGGTCACGCTTGAGGACGATGGCGCCACCGGCCGCGGCGAATGCGTGCCGTATCCGCGTTACGGCGAAACCGTAGAGGCCGTCAAGGCTGCCCTGGAGCGCGCCCGGCCGGCAATCGAGGCCGGAATGACCCGTCGTGACATCCCAGGCGTGCTCGACCTGCGCGCTGCACGCAACGCAGTGGACTGCGCACTTTGGGACCTGGAGGCAAAGAAATCCGGCACGCCTGTCTGGCAGCTGGCCGGCTTACCGCCACCTCAGCCAACCGTCACTGCCTACACGCTCAGCCTCGACACACCGCACGCCATGGCCGAGGCTGCCCGCAACTCCTGCAACCGCCCGTTGCTCAAGCTTAAACTCGGTGACGAAGGTGATGCCGAACGCCTGCGCGCCATTCGCGCCGCTGCGCCTTCAGCCCGCCTTATCATCGATGCCAACGAAGGATGGCAACCGCAAGACCTTGAGAAGCTGTTTTCGGTTTGTGAGGAAACCGGTGTCGAGCTCATCGAGCAACCCCTGCCGGCGGGCAACGATGACGCGTTACGCGACATTGCCCATCCCGTCATGGTGTGTGCAGATGAGTCAGCCCATGACCGCGCAGGGCTCAATGACCTCATCGGAAAATACGATGCGATCAACATCAAACTGGACAAGACCGGCGGCCTGACCGAGATGCTGGCCACGGCCGAGGCTGCTCGCGAGGCCGGTCTTGATATCATGATCGGGTGCATGCTGGCCACGTCACTGGCCATGGCGCCGGCCTTGATCGCAGCAGCAAATGCCAGTTTTGTCGACCTTGACGGCCCGCTGCTTCTGGCCCGCGACCGTCAGCCCGGCATCACCTTTGACGGCAGCATAATGCAGCCACCACCGACTGCTCTTTGGGGCTGAAAGCTTTAGGGTCCTGACCCTAACCTGTTCAGTTTGTTTTCAGGTCATAACCTTTCACTAACCACTTTGCCCGATAATTAACCATGTCTGTGTCGGCATGTCCCGTCGGCCCGTTTGTGAGTTAGCAAAAGTAGAGTATCGCCAAATGAGTTCCACGACTGAGCTGTCGCCGTTCAACGAGCGCGATTTCCGGGCCATTGAGGCCGCCGTCCTTGAAACTGAAAAGGGCCGCTGGTTCCTCAGCGAGTTTGGCCGCCGCAACCGTGTCGCGGATACCCAGACCCTGCTGACCGCCCTCGGCCAGCTTGAACGCAACCTGACGTCGCAGGTTTCATCCGGCGTCCAGCATCACCCCGACATCGCAGCATTGTCCGGTGCCATTGAGGCAACCCGAACCGACATCGGCGCAATTCGCAATGACATGTTGAAGGACCATGCGGAAATCCCGCCCGGCAAGCCTGTGTTCTCTCATCTGTCGGAAAACGCGCACCAGATATCGGTCGATTTGATCACCACCGCTGAAGCGCTCCAAGGCTCGGTCAAAACCCTGCGCGAAGGCACTGACGGTGCAACTCATGCCGAAACCATCGATGGCCATGTTCACAAGCTGTTTGACGGCGGCTGGCGTCAGGATGTCCTTGCTCAACGTATTTCCAAGGCCATGGGGCTTCTGGAACATCTCGACCAGAACCTCAAGGCCCACGCCGGATCATCCGCAATTCCAGCCGTTTCGACCGCCGCGCAAGAAGCTGCCAGATCGCTGCCGACTTCCCTCTCGCAGGACAATCTGAAGTTCTTTGACGGCGACAACGACATGTTTGCAACCGCCGACAAACCCCGCCCCGCTGAACCTGCAAGACACCATTTGAAGGTACTCGAGAACAAACCCCGCGAAACGCCAAGCTCGGAGACGGTCATCAACCAGGCCGCATATGACGAAGCGCGGCAGGACAAAGCAAACGCGATTACACCGCCGCCATCCAGCCCGGCCGATGAACCGGTCGTGCAAGACAGCGCTCAACAAGCAGCTGAGGCCAAGCAGGAGCCTGTTGCCGTCATCGATGAAAAGCCGATTGAGCCCAACATCGTCGTCATCCGGCGCGGTAAGGGCCAGCCGGCTGCTGAACCCGATGACAGTGCGTCCAAAGATACATCCACAGACGCTGCCAACACCACCGACAATGACCGTTCCAACGGCGCGCCTGCAGAGGCGTCCACCGGCGCACTTGCCCAGGCGCCCACCGTCGCACCTGCAGAGGCGTCCAACGATGCGGCCACTAAGGCATCCAATGACGCCAGCACTGGGGCAACTGCCGACACTGCGCCTGCCAAGGACGCGACGGGCGATATCGCCAGCGACAAAGCTGCAGCTCACTCGTCGACCAAGGTCAGCCGGGTAACCTCTTCACTGTTCAAGGCAAAACCGGAGGAAGACGTTTGGGACAAGGTCACAGAGACGGCCAGCGGGCTTTCAGCTGGTGCCGCCGACGAGCCGACAGTCGACACCAAACCCGCCGATACGCAGCCTGCCGCTTCTCCAAAACAAACCGTTGCCGATCAACCGGTATCGGTCTCAAAAGACAACCATGAGAAAGCCATCGTCAAGGAAACCCCGGCTGCAAAGAACGATCAGCCACCTCGCAGCGATGGTGCCAAGGCAGAATTGGCCGACATGGACCTTGAGGCACCAAAAACACCTGCCACAAGCACCGCTCACAGCGCCGACGACGCCTTGAGCGCATTTGCCGATATTGCGGCAGCGCCGGCCGCACCTGCGCCCTCAAAACCGGTTATACCGGCCAGTGAGGCAAATCCAGGCGCCGTAAAGGCCGAAGGTGGCGGCAGCAAGGAAGACAAAGATCGCATCGTCGTAATCCGGCGCAGCACATCGCAAGATGCCGAAATTCCGTTTGCCGACTATCTGGGCGTGGATTCTCAGACCCAAACGCAAGACAAGGCAGGTTAGAGCGGGCCGCTGCCGACTGAGAGCAACGCGCTTTAGGCCGCAATCAGCGTCTCGCCAAACAGGCCGGGATCGACATTGCCGCCCGACAGGATGATGCCGGTCGACTTGTCTTGGGTATCGATTTTGCCTGAAAGAATGGCGGCAAGCGCGACGCTTCCACCAGGTTCAACCACCAACTTGAGATGGCTAAAGGCAAACCGCATCGCAGCGCGGACTTCATCATCGCTGACCACCAACCCACCGGCCAAAACCGGACCGTTGATCGCAAACGTCAACTGCCCCGGCTGAGGCGATAACAGCGCATCGCAGATAGATCCCGTCGCCTTGTTGTTGATTTGGCGCGCACCTGTTGCAAGCGATCTGGCATGATCGTCAAACCCGGCCGGTTCGGCGCAATAGACCTGTGTTTCAGGCGACAGCGCTTTTGCCGACAACATCGAGCCAGCCAGCAGCCCGCCGCCGCCCGCCGGTACAATCAACTGGTCAAGCCGGTCGCCGCGGGCTGCCAGCTCCTCTATCAATTCCATAACAGCCGTCCCCTGCCCGGCAATGATGTCGGGGTGATCGAATGGCGGCACCAGGGCGGCTTTGCGTTCACCGGCCAGTTTCGCGGCGATCTCCTCACGCGCTTGGCTGGCGCGGTCGTACTCAACGATCTCGGCACCGAGCCGGCGTGTATTGTCTTTCTTGATCTGCGGTGTATCGGCCGGCATCACGATGACCGCCGGCAGGCCACAGATTTGCGCTGCTGCTGCAACTCCTTGGGCATGGTTGCCTGAAGAATAGGCAACCACACCGCCCGGCCACTCAGACTTGTCGAGCTGCGAAATGCAGTTCCAGCCGCCGCGAAACTTGAACGAACCGGTACGCTGCAGGCACTCCGGCTTGATCAACACCCTGCCACGGGCCTTCTCGTTGAGCAGCGGCGCCTCGATCACCGGTGTGCGCACCGCCTGCCCCAGCAAACGCCCGCTGGCGGCCTTGACATCATCGAAATCGGGAAGTGATTGATCTTCGGCCACTTTTCGCCTTTCAAATTTTGCAGATGCTGCCGAAACCGCCAAACCCGGCGGGCTTTGGCGCATCCTTGGCCCTTGAAGCGGACAAACGCAACCCCATATCCAGTATCATCTACCACATATGACCGGAGGCACTTTTATGACGACCGCAGTACGCCGCACCAGCCGTTGGACACCGATTGGCATTGCCGCAACAATTCTTGGATTTGCCGTTTGGTGGCCGCTTGGCCTTGCATCCGTCGGCTACATCCTTTGGGGTGGCAGCTTCGATGACTTGTTCAATGACGGCCTCAACAAGGTCAAAGATCTTGGCCGCGGCCCGCAGAGCACCAGCGGCAATGCCGCATTTGATGAATATCGCCGCGAGACGCTGCGCCGGCTTGAAGAAGAACAGGCCCAGTTCGATGAGTTCGTGACTAATCTGCGCCAGGCCCGCGACCGCGAAGAATTCGAGCGCTTCATGGCAGATCGCAAGAACAAGTCGTTTGATGGCTGATTGGTAATCACCCGAATTGGCACCAGACCGGTGCCGATTATCTCGACACGAGGGATCCGGAGTTGCTTCCGGGTCCCTTTTTGCTGTAGCCGTTGGTTGAGGGCCTGTTGACATTCAGGTTGTGGCGCTGGTTTGACACGATTGGTTCAGGTTTAGGGGCATGAGGAGGAAGGACATGCTGGCAAATTCGACGACGAATGCCCCTGAAGATGGGCCAATCGGGCCAAATCGCTTTCAGGACGAGGCTCATTTTGCCTGTGGACGTCACTTTGAGCAGCTTGAAGGGGGCGACCCTGCAGCGCTGCTCAAAGCTAGCAACAGACAAAATGAGCCGCGCCAGCACCATAACCTGAATGTCAACAGGCCCTAATCAAAATCCTACAGGAACAAGATCAATGGACATGGGAATTCGCGGCCGCAAGGCAATCGTATGCGCATCGAACCGCGGCCTTGGCCGCGCCTGCGCCGAAGCACTGGCACAAGAAGGCGTCGACCTTGTCGTCAACGGCCTGGATGCCGACCGCCTCGACAAGACGGCAGAAGCCATCTCGTCAGCTTGGGGCGTTTCAGTTACCCCCGTTGCAGCAGATGTCAGCTCGCCTGAAGGTCAGGCAGCCCTTCTCGAAGCCTGCCCGCATCCCGACATTCTGGTCAACAATAACGGCGGCCCGCCGCTCAAGGATTTCCGTGAGCTCAGCCGCGAAGACATCCTCAAGGGCGTTGTCCAGAACATGGTCACCCCGATAGAACTGATCCAGAAGGTCGTCGGCCACATGACCGACCAGAAATTCGGCCGTATCGTCAACATTACGTCGGCGTCGGTCAAAATGCCGATCGTCGGCCTTGATCTGTCGTCCGGCGCCAGAGCCGCGCTGACCGCCTTCATGGCCGGCCCGGCCCGCACCATCGCCAGTCACAACGTCACTGTAAATGGCCTGCTACCCGGCATGTTCGACACCGACCGGTTAAAGGGCTCGACCAGCCGCATGGCTGAGTTACAGGGCCTCAGCGAACAAGAAGCGGCAGAAAAGCGCATGGCGGGCGTGCCGGCTGGGCGCTTCGGCAACCCGGAAGAATTCGGCCGTACCTGCGCCTTCATGTGCTCGGTCCATGCCGGATATCTCACCGGCCAGAACATCCTGCTCGACGGCGGACTGTTCAACTCATCGATCTAGAGCACGATCGGGTTAGATTGAATCAATCTAACCCGTGAATCGTCCTCTATCATATTGACGACGATCAGGTTTATCGTTTTTGATTGCTTGAATCAAAAACGATCCTGATCTAGGAAGTCGAGCCCGGTCGTGACCAGCCTGTCATCGACCGGGCCGATGTTGCCGTCGTCCTTGCCGTCATAGTCAAACGCTTTCAGGACGACCTTGATCGCCTCCAGCCGGGCCCGTTTCTGATCGTTGGAATCGACAACCGTCCATGGCGCATGGGGTGTGTCAGTGTTGCGGAAGATGTCTGCGATCGCCTTGGTGTAGTCATTCCACTTGCCCACGGCGGCATGGTCCATCGGCGACAGTTTCCAGCCCTTTAAGGGGTTCGTCTTGCGGTCATAGAACCGTTTGAGCTGCTCCTCCCGGCTCACCGTCAGCCAGAATTTGAACAGGTGAACGCCATCGCGTTCCAGCAGGCCCTCAAACACCGGTGCTTCCAGGAAGAACCGCTCGACATCGTCTTCGGAGCAAAATCCCATGACCCGCTCAACGCCGCCGCGATTGTACCATGACCGGTCGAACATGACGATTTCACCGTTGGTCGGCAAATGGGCGACATAACGCTGGAAATACCACTGCCCTGTTTCGACGTCGGACGGTTTGGACAACGCCACCACCCGGGCATGGCGCGGGTTCATATACTGGGTAAATCGCTTGATCGTGCCACCCTTGCCGGCCGCATCGCGGCCCTCAAAGACCATGACGATGCGCTCGCCTGAAGCCCTGACCCAGGCCTGCAGCTTGACCAGCTCGATCTGCAGTTTTTCCAGCCGCTTTTCATACTTCTTCTTGCCGAGCTTCTCATCATAGGCATAAGCGCCATGCGGAAAGCACCGCGCGGCAATCGCTTCAGGCAGTTCATCTGCATCCAGCGTATAGGCCGCTTCATCCAACATAGCTGGTTCAGCTTGAGTTGATTTGTCCTGGGGCATCTGTTTGTTCCGCTCGTTGGGGTCACTTTAATGTCCAAAGCTACCCCATTGATTCGACTCTGCAAAACAAGAAGGGCCCGGCGCTGAGACCGGGCCCTTTGGGAAAGCCCCCCGACTTCCCCCTCGCTTGTTCTAGCCTACCACTTGAGCGTAGCGCCGATCGAGACGATGTCGACCGATTGTTCGAAACTTGCAGTCAGAGACGGGACCAATGGCGTTGCTGGAAGATTGACATTACCGTCTTTAACGAAGATGTGGGTGTAAGCGCCGTGCAGCGTGATCCAGTCGCTCCAATCGTAGGTGCCGCCGACAGAGACCCACACGCGGTCGTCGTCGGGGACCCGTGGCCCGCGGTTTAGATCAGTAACCGGTGTCAGCTCATAGGCCACGCCGGCACGCAGCGTCAGCGCATCGGTATAGGCATATTCACCGCCCAGCGAGAAGAACCAGCCGTCCTGCCAGTCGAATGTCTGCGTGATATTGCCCAACGCGGTCGTCTGAATGATCAGCGACTGAAGTGTGCTCCAGTCGGTCCATTCTGCCGAGGCAGCAACCTTGAACTGCTCGTTGAGTTGGTGTGACACGGACACGGTGGCTTGCGCCGGTAAGGTCACATCTGCGGTCATCCGCGTCGTGGTCGGAACAGTTGCGGTAAAGAACGAGCCCTTGAGGGTATGTTCCATCTCACTACGGAAGCCGACGCCAACCGTCGTATGCTCAGTGAGATCAAAGGTCAGGCCGGCAACAAATCCAACGCCAAAATCATCGCCTTCAACTTCAGTCAGCGTGGCCTGCGTACCCGGGAAGGCCGTGGTCAGCCGGCCATCGAGGTAGCTGACCTGCACACCTGCTGCAACCGACAGCTGCTCCGACAGTTTCAGGCCGACCGTCGGCGTGGCGACAATGTTGGTAATGCGCGACTTGTACCCGTGCGGTCCGCCGACATAGGCGCCCGACTTCGTTTCAAGACCGTAAGGCGCGTTGAGCGACAGGCCGAGATAAATCATCTCGTTCCATTGATAACTGTAGTAGGAGGCCGGTACCGGGGCAACGTCGCCCAAAATGCCGGACCCGATATTTTCGCTGCTGCCGCCGATTCCCAGACCGTTAAGCGACACACCGCCGAATGTTGTCGCCGTTGCCCCTTTTGCTTCTGAACTGGCGATAATGAAAGCCAGGTTGCTGTCCGAAACTAATCCGTCGTGCTGGGTTATCGTTGCCGGATTGAAGTACATTGAGCCCAAGCCGATGCTGCCCGCCGCAGCACCGGCAAAGGACATCCCCTGCAATTCCGTAGATTGTTCTCTGACCGCAAAACCGCCAGCCGATACATCCGGGACCGAGATCGCGGTTAGCGCGCAGGCTGCGATGCCTGCAACGACTGTGGCTTTGCCAACAGACTTCATTTCTTGCCCCTTGTCGGCAATCGAACGGACCACCGATTGATTCACCATGGCGCACATAAACTGACAGACGCGCGTACAAGGCAAGTCAAAACCGGCTCATTTACGGAGATTTTGCGCCGCCGTGACCCAAACGCAACACATCTTGTTAGGTCAGTTTTGATGCTGTTCAACATCACCCAATGGCCAATTTCCGACGATTTCCACCCCCGGAGAAGAACTATCTTCCTAAAAATCCGTTGGCTGGCCGCCTTCGGCAATGCGGCGGTCCACGAACGCATCCAACTCTTCGGCAATCGCCGGATCCATGGCCGGGTCGCGGAAATCGGCCAACGCCTGCTTCCAGACGGCATTGGCTTTTCCCATGGCATCGGGTGATCCCGCCGCCTGCCACTGCTCAAAATTGCGCCAGTCCGAGATCAGCGGCGCATAAAAGGCATTCGAGTAGCGCGCCAGCGTATGCTGGCAGCCAAAAAAGTGCCCGCCCGGCCCCACTTCGCGGATAGCGTCAAGTCCCAGCGCATCGTCGCTCATCTCCAGCGGTTCGAGGAATTCCGTCACCATCTGAACAAGATCCACATCGAGCGCGAACTTTTCATACCCGGCAACAAGACCGCCTTCCATCCAGCCGGCCGAATGCATGATCAGGTGCCCGCCGCCCATGATTGCGCCCCAGAACGAGAACACCGTCTCGTAGGCGGCCTGGGCATCGACCGTATTGGCCGCATTGGTCGAGGATGTCCGATACGGCACATTGTAAAGCCGCGTCAGTTGCCCGCCCACCATGCAGGCCTTCATGTATTCCGGCGTTCCAAACGCCGGCGCGCCCGACTTCATGTCCACATTCGATGTAAAGCCGCCGTAGATGAAAGGCGCCCCCGGGCGCACCAGCTGGCCCAGTGCCATGCCGGCAAGTGCTTCGGCATTTTGCTGCACCAGCGCACCTGCCATCGTCACCGGCGCCATGGCGCCGGCCAGCGTGAACGGCGTTACGCAGCAAATCTGGTTGAGCCGCGCCATTTCGATGATGCCCATGGCCATGAACTCATCGATCTTTAAAGGCGAATTGGTGTTGATGACCGTGAACACCGAGGGCTCGCGCTCCATCTGGTCAAAATCGATACCGCGTGAAATCCGGGCGCATTCGATACCGTCAAACAGTCGCTTGCGACCTGTCGATGACGCAAACACCGGCTTGTCGCTCAGCTTGGCCTTGGCACGGGCGACATGCAGGTGGCGCACCGAGGCATGTATGTCCAGCGCATCGACCGAGATGCCGCCGGCCAGATGAATGGCATTGAAGTATTGCGACAGGCGAATGAAGTTCTGCGCGTCTTCGAACGTACCGGGCCTGCGCCCGCGATCCATATCCGAGCAGTTCGGCGGCCCGCCAACCGGCGCAAAGGCCACATGATCGCCGCCGATGATGAGACTGTGCTCCGGATTGCGGGCGTGAAACGTGAACTGGTCGGGAACCGTCCTGAGGCCCTGCTCGACGATTTCCCGGCCGATACGCACGTGATGACCATCGATGCTTGCGCCCGCCGACTTGAGAATACTGCAGGCTTCATCATTGACGATTTCCAGGCCGAGGTCTTCGAGCACCTTCAACGAGGCCGCATGAATGGCCTGCAGCTGATCCCGCGAAATCAGATCGACCGGCTTGAGATGGCGCCTGGGCTGTTTCCAGGCAAGCTGATCAATGCCCTTGGGCGCATCACCGCCGCGCTTGCGGCCCTCACGGCGCCGGCCGGATTTGGGCTGAACTTCAGTGCTGCTCATGGCTGCAGGGTCTGTTGCAATCGGGTAATTTCACGATGCTTACCTGATCACTCTGCAGCGCCAATGTCACGAGATAATACCCCGTTGAATGGTGAAATTCTAACACCAAACCGGCCACGCCGCTGCGGCTTGTCTCAGCCGCGCGCCAGTCATCGAACGAGATGCCAGACCAATCAAACCTTAATCGGTCGGGATCGGACCGTCCAGCGGATGTGAAGGCACATCAGGTACTGGTTTAGGTTTTCTAATCAACATGTTACCTCAACAGGTTGTAGTGGAGCCGCCATCGCTCCTGCCTTGAGTCTAGGCGTGATCCGTTTACATCTGGTTAGTCGTCAATTGCTGTGCGGTCCATCCCCCGTGCCCAATTCGGTCCCGCAATCCAACTCGGGCATTTTCAACAAATTCCCTTTTGCAGCAAAATACCCTAAACACAATTGCGAAATTGCAACAATGCTGGAAATAACGACATGTCTTTGACGGAAATGAGCGTAAATAAGTGTTTTGGCGGCAAACAAGGGGTCTATTCCCACAAAAGCAGTGCAACGGGCACCGACATGACGTTTGCGGTTTACGAGCCGCCCCAGGCCGCTGATGGCCCTGTTCCGGTGTTGTGGTACTTGTCCGGCCTGACCTGCACGCATGAGAATGCAATGGTCAAGGCAGGCGCTCAGGCGATCGCTTCACAACGCGGCATCATGCTGGTGTTTCCCGACACCAGCCCGCGCGGTGACGACGTCCCCGATGACCCCGATGGCGCCCATGATTTTGGCCTCGGCGCCGGGTTTTATGTCAATGCGACCGAGGCCCCCTGGAACGCCAACTATCACATGGCCGATTATATCGCTGAAGAACTGCCGGCACTGATCGCTGCCAACTTCCCGGCAGACATGGCGCGCCAGGGCATCACCGGTCATTCCATGGGCGGTCATGGCGCCCTGACAATCGCATTGCGTCATCCTGGCCGCTTCAAGTCCGTGTCGGCCTTCTCTCCCATCGTTTCGCCGATGAATTGTCCCTGGGGCCACAAGGCGCTGGGCGGTTATATCGGCGACAACCGCGACGACTGGAGGGCCTACGATGCCTGTGCGCTGATCGCTGATGCACCGGAGCGCCTGCCGATACTGGTCGACCAGGGCGATGCCGACAATTTCCTGGAAGAACAGCTCAAATCCCATCTTCTGCGCGAAGCCTGCGACAAGGTTGGCCATCCGCTGACCCTGCGCATGCAGCCGGGATACGATCACTCGTACTTCTTCATTGCCAGTTTCATGGCCGATCACGTCACCTGGCATGCCGAGGCCCTAATTTGATCATGGCTTGAATTTGCGGTCCAGCCCGTTCATTAAATCGTATCGGAATCGCGCGTTGGCATGGACTTGCGCACCAGCTATGCCTATATCAGCCATATCTTTATGGCGCCCAATGCCTATCAGGGGCGAACAGCTTAAGGAAATGACATAATATGCCTTGGAGCAGCAATGGCGGCGGCGGCCGCAACGGAAATGGCGGCGGCCGTGGACCATGGGGCCAGGGGCCCTCAAAAGGATCATCAGGCGGCGGCGGGCGCGGGCAGAATTCGCCCGACCTCGATGAAATCATCAAGAAGAGCCAGGAACGGCTCAAAGACATCATCCCGGGCGGCGGCGGTGGCGGCGGCGCAGGCAATGCATCCTGGCTGATTGTCCTGGTCGCACTTGGCCTCTTGTGGGGCTACAACAGCTTCTACCGCGTCCAGCCTGACGAACAGGGCGTCGTGTTGCGCTTTGGCGAATATTCCCGCACGACCGGGCCGGGTCTGCACTTTGCGTTCTGGCCGGCTGAAACGGTTGAGACGCCACCGGTACTGCGCGAGAGCAACCTGAATTTTGGCGGCTCGGGACAATCCGAAAGCCTGATGCTGGCCGGCGACCAGAACATCGTAGACATCCGCTTTACCGTGCAGTGGCGCATCAAGGATGCCGGCAACTACCTGTTCAATGTCCGCGATCAGGAAAAGCTGGTCAGGCTCGTGTCGGAAAGCGCCATGCGCGAAGTCGTCGGGCGCACCCGTGCCGACCAGATCAGGACCAAGGGCCGCTTTGAGGCCCAGCAACAGGTCCGCGAACTTATCCAGGCAACGCTTGACAGTTACGGCGCCGGTATCACCATCAACGGTGTGCAGCTTGAAAAAGCCGACCCGCCGCCACAGGTCATCGATGCGTTTGAAGAAGTGCAGCGCGCCGAGCAGAACCAGAACAAGTTCATCCGCGATGCCGATGCCTATCGGAACAAGCTTCTCGGCCAGGCGCGTGGTGAAGCCTCAAAGATCCTCGAAGACGCCAAGGCGTACCGCGCCCGGGTGGTTGCCGAGGCCGAGGGTGAGGCGAAACGCTTTGAAGGTCTATACCGAATACGCCAAGGCCAAGGACGTGACCCGCAAGCGCATGTTCCTGGAAACCATGGAAGGTGTCTTGGCCGGATCCAACAAGATCATCATCGAAAGCGGCAAGGGCGGCTCGGGCGTCGTGCCTTATCTGCCTTTGCCTGAAGTGCAAAAGCGCGCCAAGCAGGTAGCGACCCAATAATGAACACGATCAGATCATTCGGCCTGCTCATCCTCGGCGGTATCGCACTGCTGATCTATTCGACGATCTTCATTGTCGATGAGCGCGAAAAGGCGCTTGTGGTCCGCTTCGGCGAGATCCAGCGGACAATGACCGAACCCGGCTATTATTTTAAAATGCCTTTTGTCGAAGAACTGGTGTGGATCGAAGACCGCATGCTGCTTCTTGAATCGAACGACAAGAGCGTTCAGGTGGTCGATGGCCGGCGCTATCAGGTCGATGCCATCACAATGTTGCGCATTGTCGATCCCCAGAAGTTCAGGGAAACCGTCAGTGCCGACCTGCGCCAGGTTGGCGACCGTATCGGCACCCGAATTGAATCAGCGCTACGCCAGACCTATGGCCGCCGCACATTCGATGCAGCCCTGTCAAAGGACCGCGCCGCGATGATGCGCGAAATCCGCGACCAGGTCCGGCCTGAGGCTTTGTCGCTCGGCATCGAGATCGTTGATGTGCGCGTGCGCCGTACCGATCTGATGCCCAACGTGTTCGAACAAACCTACGAGCGCATGAACGCTGAGCGTTTTGCTGAAGCTGCCGAGATTCGTGCCGTTGGCCAGGCCCAGGCCGCCCGCATCAAGGCCGAAGCTGACAGGGAACAGGTCGAACTGGTGGCCACGGCCCAGCGTGAAGCCGAAATCATCCGCGGTGAAGGTGAGGCAAAGCGCAACAAGGTGTTCGCTGAAGCCTTTGAACGCGACCCGGAATTCTTCTCGTTCTACCGGACCATGAAAGCCTACGAGAAGAGCCTGACCGATTCTGACACGACGCTGGTATTGTCGCCGGATTCAGAGTTCTTCAAGTTCTTTGGCAACTCGGATGACCAGACGTTAAAGGCAGAATGAGTGAAATCATAACCGCAATCGGGCTGGTACTGGTCATAGAAGGCCTGGCCTATGCGTTGATCCCGGGCGGCATGAAGCAGATACTGGCCATGATGGCCGATATGCCGGACGACAAAATTCGCAATACCGGATTGGTTGCCGTAGCAGCGGGTGTCGCGGTAGTCTGGTTGGCAAGAACGTTTCTCGCCGGATCGTGAGACCCGTTCCAAACTATTGAAATCGATCCCGATCTCAAGATTGTGATCGATACAAGGTGCAGGCACTGCGTATAAACCTGTCAACATGTATCTAGATGCTGGAGTGAACACATGACCGCGATTGCGTTGAGAACGCTTTCAACCCGACTAATGGCGCTGCGGATGCTAGCCGCCCTGGCCGTTGTCTCCTTGATGCTGACGGCCCCTGCCCGCGATGCGCTGGCGACAGGCCCGCAATCGGTCGCCGATCTTGCTGAAAAACTGTCACCGGCGGTCGTCAACATCTCAACCAGCCAGAAAGTCGCGCGCGCCCCCGGCTCAAGGGCCCCGGTTCCTAACCTGCCCGAAGGCTCTCCGTTCCGCGAATTCTTCGAAGAGTTCTTCGACAACCAGAAGAAGAACGGCCGCAAGCCCCGTTCGCGCAATGTAAATTCGCTCGGCTCCGGCTTTGTGATCGACCCCAGCGGCATCATCATTACAAACAACCACGTTATCGACGGCGCCGATGAAATCGAGGCGAATTTCCCCGATGGCACCAAGCTGAAGGCGACGATCATCGGTCGCGATGCCAAGACCGATCTGGCCGTGCTCCAGGTCAACCCGCCCGAGCCGCTGCCGGCGGTCCCGTTCGGCGACTCGGACAAAATTCGTGTTGGCGACTGGGTCATGGCGATCGGCAACCCGTTTGGTCTGGGCGGCAGTGTCACGCTCGGTATTGTCTCGGCCCGCAACCGCAACATCAACGCCGGCCCCTATGACGACTTCATCCAGACCGATGCCGCCATCAACCGGGGCAATTCCGGTGGACCCCTGTTCAACATGGACGGCGAGGTTGTCGGCATCAACACCGCAATCATCTCACCCTCGGGCGGCTCGATCGGCATCGGCTTTTCGGTCCCCTCGGCAACGGCCCAGGGTGTTATCAGTCAGCTTCGCGAGTTCGGTGAAACCCGGCGCGGCTGGCTCGGCGTGAAGATCCAGGGTGTCGGCGATGACATGGTCGAAAGCCTCGGTCTCGACCGCGCCCGCGGCGCGCTGGTGGCTGATGTGACCGCCACCGGCCCGGCTGAAAAGGCCGGCATCAAGCCCGGTGATGTCATCACCAAGTTCGACAACAAGCCGGTCGAACAGATGCGCGACCTGCCCCGTCTGGTGGCCGAAACCCCGGTTGGCAAGGATGTCAGCGTTGAGGTCATGCGCAAGGGCAAGATCGAGGAATTCAGCGTCAAGCTCGGCCGCCTCGAGGAAGGCGAAAAGATTGTCGCCAAGGCCGATGCCAAGGAGACCTTGAGCCAGAGTGCCGAGGTCCTCGGCATGAAACTGTCGCCCATCACCGATGAAATGCGAGCCCAGTTCAAGATCGCCGAGGAGGTCAAGGGCGCGGTCATCACCAATGTCGAGCCCGACAGCCCGGCCGCCGACAAACGCCTGCAACCGGGCGACATCATCGCCGAGGCCGGTGAGCGCAAGGTCGCTTCCCCCAACGACGTCGCCAAACGCGTCGGCGAGCTGGAAAGCGAAGGCAGAAGCTCGATCCTGTTGCTGGTTCTCAAAGCCACCCGCAAGTTCGACCCACACTTCATCGCTCTCAGGCTGAAGAAGGGCTGACGCCGGAAAGTGAGCAATGAGTTGATTGCAAGTGCGCATCTTGCAGGCCTGGGGCCTTGGCGAAACTGAGGTTGCAAACAGATGGCTTCAAAGCGCCCGACTATCCGCCCCCTCAACGGCCGGTCATTTGGTGTGCTTTTGGAGTTTGACGACGGCGCGCCCGACACTGCCATCGATGACTTTATCGCTTCAGCCGATCTGATCCGCCGTGCGATTGCCGATGCCGCTGGCGTGATGGTCGTCAAAGGCCTTGAGGCGATCTCGCAGGCCCCGGACGAACTTGTGCGTATCTCCAGGATATTCGGCCCCGAGGTCGAGAATTACCATGAGACCCTAACCGGCGCCCGGTTCTTTCATGACGAGATCCCCGAGGTGCTGGTCCTGTCCAACCTGCCGCCGTGCAGCTTCCCGCCGCCGCTCCGGCCCGAACCGCCCGTTACCGCGGACGGCAGGCTGCCGGTCCAGTTCCCGCACCAGCGCAACTGGCATACCGACCAGAGCTACCGCCGCCCGCCGCCGGACATCACCCTGCTGTACGGCGTCACCACACCACCTGCCGATCAGGGCCAGACCCTGTTTGCCGATTGCACGGCGGCCTTTGCAGCGCTCGATCCTCAGTTGCAGAACCGGCTCAAGGGCCTGAACGGCATTCATGCGCCAAGCTGGGTCGGGCGAACGCCGGACGATGTCCGGGCCGGCAACCCGCCAAAGCCGCTTTTGCCGCATCAGCTGCCACAGCGCCATCCGCTGGTGCGCTATCACCCGGACACGGGCCGCCCTGCGCTGTACATCTGTGAAGAAAAACAGATGGATTTCGTTGACGGTCCGATTGAGGGCCTGGAAACCGGTCCGGATGGTGAAGGCGCCCGGCTGCTGCGCTTGCTGCTCGAGCATGCCACCAGCCGCCAGTTCGTCTATGTTCATGAATGGTCGCCCGGCGATCTCGTGATCGGCGACAACCGCTGCCTGCTCCATGCCGCGACCTGGTATGACGCCGACACCCACCCCCGCCTGATGTGGCGCACAACGGTCATGGGAAACCCCGGTGAGCAGTATCGCGGCGAAGCCAAGAGCTGGATCTCAACCGAGGGCCTTGCCGCCAACCTTGGCATGGAAGATGCGTGAAGGAGACTTGAATGTCTGACAACTGGATTGTTCTGATCCCACAAGACCCTCAATACCTGCCGACGCCGGAACAACAGGAATCCGCCAGCCGCCGCCTCCGTGAGATCCTGTCAGAGGCTGATGAAATTGAGGTGTCGGTATCGCCGACGGTCCAGTACTTTGATTGTGGCGGCAATTTTGAGTCGGTCGCCTGCCCGCATTGCGGCACACATCTTGACGATGGATGGTGGCCCGAGACAATGAGTGACGACTATGACGATGGCTTTAAACTCGCACAATACGAGCTCCCATGCTGTGCAAGGCAAGTAGGGCTGCAGGATCTCGTCTATGAAAAACCACAAGGCTTTGGAAAATTTGGCCTAAGTGCAATGAATCCAGGCTTTGCGGACCTCAACGAGCAACAGCTCAAAGAGCTGGAAGAGATTCTCGGCACCAAATTACAAAAAATTTACCAACACATTTGACCGGATTGAAAGATCGATTAGCGCCCGTTGAACCGCCCCGGATCAAACGCCGAGATATCGAAGTTCGGGGCCCTGCCCTCTGCCAGATCCGCCACAATCCGCCCGGTGATGCCGCCGAGCGTCAGACCGATGTGCTGGTGGCCAAAGGCATGAATGATCCTGTCCGACGTCGGTGATGGGC